>NZ_JBBMFK010000001.1:0-281837 GCF_040096055.1 Pseudoflavonifractor intestinihominis | reverse complement strand
TCAGTTTAGCAAATCCTTCGGTTAACGCACAGACTATATTTTCATTCTCAGCTGTGATGGCATTTCATGAGGCGTTGTCTGGTCAAGGCCGACAACGGTATACTCCGGGAGACCGTCGCAGGTCTCTTTGTCATAGCTGAGACCGCTGAGCAGCGTCAGAAGTTCCCGCGCCGGATTCCCACTCAGTTGATAGGTGTCTCCGCTCAGGTCTATGCTGCATGTAACTGTGAGTGTGGGGGTGCATACGCCTTCCCCGATGCCGCCCGTCTCGGGCTCGGGCGTGCTCTGTCGGATGGCGGAGTCTTCCGCCGTCTCCAGGGGCTGGGTCTCTCCGCAAATCCATCTGTTTTCGCTTTCCTTTCCAACATCTGCACCTTCTTCAGCGCACCCGCCCACAGACAGGGCAATCGCCAGCGCAAAGCACAGGATTACGAATTTTTTCATTGAGCCTGCCTCCCATTTTTTATCATTTTAGACGTAAAAAACATGGGAATGTTCCAACCTTCAATATGCCATACAGCACAAAAGAGCCGTGCGCACCTTCCAGTGCACACGGCTCTTTTCGTCTTTTCCTTACTCGATGGCCCCGAAGTCCTCAAAGGGCAGCACCACAAAGATCGCCCGGCCGATGACATACCGCTCGTCAATGACTCCCAGCCGCACGTCCCGGCTGTCGTTGGAGTGGTTGCGGTTGTCGCCCATGACAAAGATACACCCCTCTGGCACGGTCACCGATGTGATGCTCATATTGGGGTCGCTGGGCTGGCGCATGGGCTCGCCCAGGTAGCTGTCGTCCACCTTCTCCCCGTCCACGTAGACGCAGGAGGCGGCGTAGTCGATCTCCACGGTCTGGCCCTCGGTGGCGATGACACGCTTCACAATGGGTCCTTCGGCGATCTCAGAGGGCTTGGTGAGCACCACCACGTCCCCCTGCCTGGGGGTGTAGCCCAGCTCCTGGATGACCATCATGTCCTTGTCGTACAGGGTAGGCTCCATGGAGTGGCCCGACACATAGATGAACCGGCCCACAAAGGTAAAGATGAGGATGATGCACACCAGCGCCATGACCAGGGCCTGGAGCCAGTCGTACAGCGCCTGGGGCAGGGCAGGGCCCTGCTCCTCCTCTGTCTCAGGTTGCTTTTCTTCCGCCATTGGTTATGCCTCCTAATGGATTGTTTTCAGGTGCCCCAGCGGCAGCAGCACCGCCTTGGCCTCCCCCAGCACACAGCGCAGGTCCACCGTGCCCAGATCGGGATGGCGGCTGTCCGAGGAGTGGTTCCGGTTGTCCCCCATGACAAAGATCTCCCCTTCGGGCACTGTCACGGTCTCCACCGGGTCGGAGAAGTAGGGCTGGGCCATGACCTCCACCACATAGGGCTCCTCCAGCTGCACCCCGTCCACGCTGACGCTGTTTTCCGTATAGTCGATGACAACGGTCTGCCCCTCGGTGGCGATGACCCGCTTCACAATGGGCTCGGCGAGGAAGGATTCCTGGGTCAGCACCACGATATCCCCCTGCTCCACACCGGCCGAACCGCTGCGCAGCAGCAGCATGTCCCCGTTGCGGAGGGTGGGCTCCATGGAACTGCCTGACACGGTGACCACCCGCCCCACATAGGCGAAGCACAGCACCACTGCCACGGAGATGAGCACAAAGGCCTGGAGCCAGAGGTAGAGATCCCCCTTGACGGCGTCGATCCCCTTCAGGCTCAGAATTTCGGGTTTCAGCTCACGCTTTCCCCGGGCCATGCCCTCATCTCCCATTCCATAGATATATTATTATACCGCGCCCGCCCCCGCATTGCAAGAAACAGCCTGCCGAAAAACCAATTCCGGCAGGCTGTGGTCTGTTTCTTTTCCGGCCTCTCACTGTCCGCCGGAGAGGGTGAGCACCTTCACGTCCTCCGCGCCCCTGAGGCACTCCGCCTCCCGGCCGTGGCAGGTGAAGAGCAGGATCTGCCGCTCCTCCCCCAGCTCCTGCAGCAGGTCCAGGGCCAGGGCCATACGGCTGTCGTCAAAGGCGTCCAGGGCGTCGTCCAGCACGATGGGCGCCGGGTCCTCGGCGGGCAGGGCCAGGCGGCACACCGCCAGCCGCACCGCCAGATAGACCTGCTCCGCCGTGCCCTGGGACAGCAGCAGGGTCCTCCGGGGCAGGGGGCTGTCCGCCTCCTCGGCGGAGGCCTCCAGCTCCCGGGTCAGGGTGACCTTGCTGTACTTGCCGCCGGTGAGCCGGGAGAGCAGCGCTCCCGCCCTGGCGTTGAGGGCCGGGGAGAACCGGGACCGGAGCTGGCTGTTGGCCTCCGCCAGTCCCTCCAGGGCCAGGTTCAGGGCGGCGTACTCCTCCCGGCGGCGGGACAGCTCCTCGGTCAGCTCCTCCCGCCGGGACTGGAACAGCACCGGGTCTCCCAGGGTGTTCATCTCCCCCTGGGCCATGGCCTGGAGACTGCGCAGCCGGGACAGCTCCCCCTCGGCGGAGGAGAGGGCGGCGGCGGCCTCCTGGGGGTCGAAGTGCTCGGGGAGCGCCCCGTCCGGGTCCCCCTCCACCTCAACAGCCTGGGGCTTGGGCAGGCTGGCGGCCAACTTCTGGGCCCCGGCCAGCCGCACCCGGGCGGTGGACAGCCGTTCCTCCAGGTTCAGCGCCCGGGAGATGGCGGCGGACACGCCGAAAAAGTCCCGCACCGCGGGCTCAAAGGTGTGGACCAGGTCCATCAAATCCCCGGTCAGCTGATCCCGCTGGGCCATGAGCCGGCGGCGGGCCTCCGCCACCGCCTCGGCGTTCCGTCTGGCCTCCTGGGCGGCCACCCACTTCTCCCGGAAGGCGTTGGCCCGGGCCATGATATCGTCGGGATACTCGGCGGCGTATCGGCTGAGCAGCTCCTCGGCCTGGGCGGTCAGGCTGCCCGCCCTGCCCCGGCTCACCGCCAGGGACACCGCCGCGCCGATGACCAGCACCGCCGCCCCGGCGATGGGCAGAATGTACCCGGTCTGGGGCAGCAGGAACCAGCCGGCGGCGGCCAGGGCCGCGCCCACAGCCGCGGAGGCCGCCGCACCGGCCCATCCGGCCCGGGTGACCCGGGCGGCCTGAGCGCGGCACTGGGTGACCTGGGCGCTGTGGCCCGAGGCCTGCTGCCAGGCCTGGTCGGCGGTCATGTCCGGGAAGAGCTGGTCGGCGGTGGCCTCCTGGGCCGCCCGGGCCTTCTCCTCCGCCTCCTGGACCTGGCTCTCGGCCAGCTTCAGGTTGGCGTTCACCGTCTTCAGATAGGCCAGGTCTTCCTGTGCCTTGCGGAGAGTGTCCCTGTCCGGGGGGGCGCCGTGGCGGTTCTGGTCCGCCTCCAGGGAGGCGACCTCCTTCCGGGCCTTCTCCAGCTCGGCGGCGGCCTCATCCCACATGCGCCGCCGCTCCCGGTTCTCCCGGCTCTGCCAGGTGGCCAGGGCGGCCTTCAGGCTGTCCCTCCAGCCGGTCAGCTCCTCCATGTCCCGGCGGGCCTCCTCCGCCTGGCGGGCAGCCTGCTTCTGCCGGGCCAGGGTGTCGTCCAGAAGGGCCCGCTCGCTCTCCAGCCTGGGGATCTGGCCGCTCTTGTTGTACTTTCTCCGCCGGAGCCACTCCTTCAGCGTGTCCTCCACCTGGGAGTAGGACACGTCCTCCTCCCCCGAGGACACCAGGGCGGCGATGCGCCGCTCCAGCTCCCCGTCGGCGGAGATGGCCGCGCCCCCCTGCCCCACAAAGGCGGACTTCTCAAACACGGACCGGGACACCCCCAGGATGGTCTCCCCGCAGTTGGCGGCGGTGAGGCCGGGGACGCTCTCGCCGGTGTCGCTGTACACGGCGGAAAAGGCGCCGAAGGGGGTTGTCCCCTTGGGGCCCCGCCGGATGGTGATCTGTTTTCCCTGCCACTCCAGCTCCAGGGCGCCCTCCATGGCGCTGCCAGACCAGGGCTGGTAGCGGTTCTTCTCGGCGATATAGTCCTGCCGGTCCCGCTCCCGGGTGGGAATGCCGTAGAGCATGGAGCGCAGGAAGGCGCACCAGGTGGACTTTCCGCTCTCGTTGGGGGCCTGGATCAGATTCAGGCCCGGGCCGGGCTCCAGCACGGCGTGGTTGAGGCGGCCGAAGGTGGCCGTCATCCTGATGATTCTCATGGGCAGCAGTCCTCCCCGTTTTCCAGTGCCGCCAGGCCGAAGCGGACGGCTTTTTCCACCAAGGCCCTGTCCTCGTCGGTGTCCGCCTGGGCCAGCCTGGCCTGCATCTGCCGCAGGAACAGCCCGGTGAGGGTGTCCTCCTCGGCCCGGCTCCACAGGTCCCGGCGGACCCGGGTCCGGTCCCGGAGGGTGACGCTGTAGAAGCAGGGCTGGGCCACCGCCTCCAACGCCTCCAGGTCCAGGCCCTCCACGCCGCTCTCCCCGGTGAGGATGATGCGGTAAATGTCGTTCTCCCCGTCCCTGGGCAGGGCGGCGGCCAGGGTCTCCGCCGGGTCCTCTCCGCCGGACAGGTCCACGGTGAGGACCTGATAGCGCCGGCGGCACAAGGGCACGAAGCGGGCGGAGACATTGCCCTTCTCCGCCTCCACCACCAGCACGCCCTTGTCCCCCAGCTCGTCAAAGCCCCGGCCCTCGGTACAGCCGGGGTAGGCCCACCAGGTGTTCCCCTCCTTCTGGAGGCCGGAACAGGCGTGGACGTGGCCCAGGGCCAGGTAGTCCAGGCCGCTCCCGGCGATGTCCGCCCGGTCGATGGCGCCGTACCGCCCCTTGCCGTCCACGTCGCCGTGGAGGACCATCAGATGGAGCTTCCCGTCCTCCGGAGCGCAAAGGCCCTTCAGCGGGGACTGGTCGCAGGTGGGGGCGGTAAAGGCCGCGCCGTGGACGGCGCAGTTCAGCCCGGGCAGTTCCACCGTCTCCACGGTGGAGCGGGAAAAGATGTGTACGTTCTCCGGCCAGGACCCGGCGCTCCAGATGGAGCGCTGGGCGTAAAAGTCGTGGTTGCCCGGGGCGATGAACACAGGGACCTTCATCTCCCCCAGGGCCCGGGCCAGGGCCTGGACGGTCTCATAGCGGGCCAGGCCACTGTCCAGCAGGTCGCCGGACAGCAGCACCAGATCGGCCCGCTCCGCCTCGGCCAGCTCGGCCAGACGGGTGAGGAGCTGCCGCTGCTCCTCCCGCCGCTCCGCCGCCCGCTCGGGGGGAAGAGAGGCAAAGGGCGCGTCCAGATGCATATCAGCGGCATGGATCAGTTTCAGCATGTTTGTCTCCTCCGGCTTTTTCTTCCGGTCAGTCCCGGATGTCCACCCGCTCCACGGACACGCACCGCCTGGTCTCCGTGTCGATGGAGAAGAGCACGCTCTCCAGCTTGCAGTCTCCCCCCGCCGACTCGTACCGCTGGGGCAGGCCCCCCAGGAAGCGGTTGATGGACTGCTGGGGCTTGATGCCCAGTACGGAGCGGACCGGGCCGGTCATGCCCAGGTCGGTGACAAAGCCGGTGCCCTTGGGCAGGATCTGGGCGTCGGCGGTGGGCACGTGGGTGTGGGTGCCCCACACCGCCTGGACCCGGCCGTCCAGATAGTAGCCCATGGCCCCCTTCTCGCTGGTGGCCTCGGCGTGGAAGTCCACCACCGCGATGTCGGCGCCGCCCTCCTTCAGCAGGCGGTCGGCCACGGTGAAGGGGTTGTCGAAGTTGGAGTCCATCTCGCACCGGCCGATCAGGTTCATCACCCCGATGCGAACCCCCCTGGGGCCCTCATACACCCCCCAGCCCCGGCCGGGCACCCGGCTGGTGTAGTTGGCGGGACGGAGAATGTACTGGTTCTCGTCCAGGAAGGGGGCGATCTGGATGCGGTTCCAGGTGTGGTTGCCCAGGGTGATGACGTCGGCTCCGGCATCAAAGATGTCCTGGGCCTGCCGGGGCAGGATGCCCACGCCGGAGGCGTTCTCCCCGTTGACCACGGTGAAGTGGACGTCGTGGAGGCGCTTTACCTGGCGCAGGTGCTTGGAGAGATAGTTCAGGCCGTCGTCGGAGGTGACGTCCCCCACGGCCAGCAGATTGAGTATCATGGCTGTTCCTCCTGCCGGATGACCAGCTCGTCGTAGCCGGTCTCCGGGTCAAATTCTGTGTCAAAGCGGACATCGGGCAGCTCCAGTACCACGATCTCCGCCGTTGTGTTGACGATGCACCCCGCCATCAGGTGGCCCCCCAGGGTGGTGAGGTCCTCCCGGGACAGGGAGATATGCAGATGGGTCCGCCGCTCGGACAGGGTGCCCATCAGGGAGACGATCTCCAGGGGCTCGTCCAGAGTGCGCACGGTGACGCCCGAGGCGTCCCGTATCCGGGCCCTGGTGACGCAGCCCACGCCGGACACCACCGCGGCCGCCGGGATGCGGCGCTCTCTGGCGAATTCCTCCAGCTTTTCCAGCAGGTCGTCCCCCCGCCGGAGCCGGAAACAGTAGGTCTTCATGGCGCAGACCTCCCTTCTCGCCGCCTCTCCGCCGGGGAGAGGTGGGACTTCTATTATATGCGATTTTTCCAGCCAGGGCAATGCGCTTTCTGTCAGGGCGGCGTTTTTCATTTGCCTCCCGGGGCAGGATGGGGTACAATGGTGCGGGATGTCCGGCGGCCTTGGACATCTTAAAAAGTTCTTAAACCTTTCCGTTCTTGCCGCTTAAAGTTTTCATGCTAGTATCATTTCAGACATGGGGTGAACAAGTTGTACAACATTCTCATCTGTGACGACGACAGGGACATTGTCTCCGCCCTGGATATCTACCTCACCAGCGAGGGGTACAAGACCTACAAGGCCTACGACGGCCTGGAGGCGCTGAAGATGGTGGACCAGTACGACATCCAGCTGGTGCTGCTGGACGTGATGATGCCCGGACTGGACGGCATCCGCACCACCGCCAAGCTGCGGGAGAGCAAGAACATCCCCATCATCCTGCTCACCGCCAAGAGCGAGGACTCGGACAAGATTCTGGGCCTGAACATCGGCGCCGACGACTACATCACCAAGCCCTTCAACCCCATCGAGGTCATCGCCCGGGTGAAGAGCCAGCTGCGGCGGTACACCACCCTGGGCGGCCGGGAAAAGACCGAGGACCATGTGATCCGCAACGGCGGCATCGCCCTGGACGACGGGGCCAAGTCGGTGACCGTGGACGGGGAGGCCGTGTCCCTCACCCCCATTGAGTACAACATCCTCAAGCTGCTGCTCAAGAGCCCCGGCCGGGTGTACTCCACCAGCCAGATCTACGAGCAGGTGTGGAACGACCCCTCCCTGGGCTCGGAGAACACGGTGGCGGTGCACATCCGCCACCTGCGGGAGAAAATCGAAATCGACCCGGCCAACCCCCGGTACATCAAGGTGGTGTGGGGCCTGGGCTATAAGATGGAGAAGCTGTAAACCCCGGCTTCTCCGGTAAATCAACTGACAGGAGCTGATTTCTGTGAGAAGCCTCAATTCCAGTCCGGTAAACCGGGTGGGGGTCTTCCTCCTGACCATGGTGCTGCTGGCTGCGGCTCTGCTCACCACCCTGCTCACCGCCGCCAACTGGGACGACCTGTGGACCGGCGGCGACTACTACAACAGCAACACCGCCCGGGAGGACATGTACTCCGACCTGAACCAGGTGGAGCAGCTGATAGAGCTCCTGCTGCGGGAGCAGTGGAGCGGGGACCTGTCCTACCTGGAGGAGCAGCAGCTCAGCGGCCTTCAGGAGCGGCTGTCCGCCCAAAACACCAATTTCCGCTACCAGGTCCACGACCAGTCGGGCGCCCTGCTGGCCACCAACCTGGATGGCGCGTCCCTGGAGGGCAGCACCGGGATGCAGATCACCAGCTCCGTGGTCTACACCCAGGGGGACGGGCTGGCCAACGAGGACCACTACCAGGGCAGCTCCCTGCTCATGGTCCGGATCAAGGACGGCTATGTAGCCTGCAATCCGACCTCCAACCCGGAGTCCTACAACGAGTACGGCTACTACTCCGACGGGGAGGAGTTCACCGACTACAACAGCAGCTTTGACACCCGCATCCAGCGGGAGGAGCTGGTGGTCCAGGCGGGCATCGCCAGCCCCATGGCCGTCTCCGACCGGTACTCGGAGAGCCGGGTGGCCTATGTCAACCTCCAGGGCCGCCTGCCCTATGTGGCCTTTGCCGCCCTGATCCTCTGCCTGCTGAGCCTGGCGGGCGTCCGCAGCCTGCTGATGGACTGCTGCCGCCGGCAGGAGGACGGCTCCGTCCTCCTGACCTGGCAGGAGCGGGTGCCCTACGACGTCTACCTGCTGGGCGACTTCTTCCTGGGGGCCGCCCTGCTCTCCGCAGGAGACCAGGTGTCCTTTGTGTACAACCAGGGCAACACCCGGCTCTTTGTGCTGGCGGGCCTGGCTGTGTTTTCCATGGCGGGGGCCGCCCTCGCCATGGGCCTGCTGATGACCACCGCCATCCGCCTGAAAAACCACAATCTGCTGCGCTCCATGCTCCTGTGGCGGATGCTTAGGGCCATGGTCTACGGCCTGTCCCGGATGGTCCACGGCTGGACCATGAGCCGCCGGACCGTGACCCTCTTCCTGCTCTACCTGCTGGGCACCCTGCTCACCGGCCTGACCGTGGTGCTCATCCCGGTGTACCAGGGCTTTGTGCTCTGGTGCCTGTGCCGGTGGACCCGACAGTGGAAGACCATCCGGGCGGGTACGGCGGAGATCGTGGGGGGCAACCCGGACGCCAAGATCAACACCGCCGGCATGTACCGGGACCTGCGGGAGCACGCCGAGCAGCTCAACGACCTGGGCGCCGCAGTGAGCGCGGCAGTGGATCAGCGGATGCAGTCGGAGCGGTTCAAGGCCGAGCTCATCACCAACGTGTCCCACGACCTGAAGACCCCCCTCACCTCCATCATCAACTATGTGGACCTGCTGAAAAAGGAGCCCCTGGACAACCCCAAGGCACTGGAATACCTGGAGGTGCTGGACCGGAAGAGCCAGCGGCTGAAAAAGCTGACCGAGGATCTGGTAGAGGCCAGCAAGGCCTCCACGGGCAGCCTGCCCGTCAGCCTGGAGCGGCTGGGCATCATCCAGTTCGTGGGCCAGGCGTTGGGCGAATATGAGGAGCGGTTCCAGGCCTGCCGCCTGACGGCGGTGTCCACCCTGCCCGCCGACGAGCTGTTCATCTGGGCCGACGGCCGCCACCTGTGGCGGGTCATCGACAACCTGTTCTCCAACTGCTGCAAGTACGCCCTGGAGGGCACCCGCATCTATCTGGACGTGACGTGCTGGGAGGGCATGGTCACCCTGTCGGTGAAGAACATCTCCCGCCAGCAGCTCAACATCCCCCCGGAGCAGCTGATGGAGCGGTTCGTCCGTGGGGAGGAGTCCCGCACCACCGAGGGCTCCGGCCTGGGCCTGTCCATCGCCCGCAGCCTGACCGAGCTCCAGGGCGGCACCTTCCGGCTGGACATCGACGGGGACCTATTCAAGGCCGCCGTGTCCTTCCCCCAGGCGGTGGCTCTGCCCGAGCCCGCCTCCGGCCAGCCCGCCGAACCGGAACAGGCCCCCGATTCCCTGGACCACAGCGCATAAAGCATCTCCGGCACGGGACAATATCCCGTGCCGGAAATTTTTTCGCTTTTTCGCCGGATGCCTCTTTTCAAATGCTCTGTGATATAGTATAATATTTTTAACAGGAATAATTCTCATTATGAGGTGAACTTATGTACGACGTCATCATCATCGGCGGAGGCCCTGCGGGCCTGACGGCCGCCATCTACGCCAGGCGTGCCGGATACGCCACCCTGCTGCTGGAGGGCGGCACCCCCGGCGGCCAGGCGGCCACCACGCCGGATATCGAGAACTGGCCGGGCAGCAAGCAGGTCTCTGGGCCGGATTTTGCCATGAACCTCTACGAGCAGGCCCAGTCCCTGGGCACGGACATCCGCTTTGAGCGGGTGGCCGCTCTGGCCGACCAGGGCACACACAAGATCGTCACCACCGGCGTGGGCGCCTACGAGGGCCGGACGGTCATCATCGCCAACGGCGTCCGCCGCCGGAAGCTGGAGGTGCCCGGCGAGGAGCGGCTGGCCGGCCGGGGCGTCAGCTACTGCGCCACCTGCGACGGCAATTTCTTCCGCGGCAGGGACACGGCGGTGGTGGGCGGCGGCAACACCGCCCTGGAGGACGCCCTGTTCCTGGCCAACATCTGCCCCAACGTGTACCTGGTCCACCGGCGGGATTCCTTCAAGGCGGAGCGGCATCTCATCGACGCCCTGGCCGCCGCGCCCAACATCCACGTGCTCCTGTCCCACAAGGTGCTGGAGGTCCAGGGCGAGCAGACCGTGTCCTCCCTGCTGGTGGAGGGCCCGGAGGGCAGGCGCTCCCTGCCCGTGGCGGGCGTGTTCGCCGCCGTGGGCCTGGCCCCGGACAACCAGGTCTTCTCTCCGCCTCTGGAGCTGAATGAGGCGGGCTATATCGTGGCGGGCGAGGACACCCGCACCAACGTGCCCGGCATCTTTGCCGCCGGGGATACCCGGGTCAAGGACCTGCGCCAGCTGGTCACCGCCGCCGCCGACGGGGCCGCCGCCGCCGCCCAGGCCGGGCGCTATCTCCAGTCCGCTCAATAAAATAAGCGCACCGCCGGACTTGCCTGTTCCGGCGGTGCGCTGTCTGCTCAAAATATGGACCCAACCGCCGTCAGGCTGCCGGCCAGGTCGGCCCGGTAGTCGGCGTGGCCGGGGCGGAGGCTGTTGATGACCACGCCGTCATCCCCCGCCCGGGCGGTGGCGTGGATGTACCGGCCATCCCCCAGGTACATGGCCACATGGCCGGGGAAAAAGAGCAGATCCCCCGGCGCCATCCGCTCCCTGGGGATGGGCCGGACGGGGTATCCCTCCTTGATGGCCGCGTCCCGCCAGATGATCACCCCGCAGAGCATGTAGGCCATGGAGCACAGCCCGGAGCAGTCGATGCCCATGGGGGTCTTTCCGCCCCAGCGGTAGTGGGCGCCCCGGTAGGCCAGAGCCGCGTCCACCAGGGCGGAGCGCATGCCCTCCTGGTCCTCATAGACGGGCGCGGTGTACCTCCGGCCCAGAAAACCGGCCCGGATGTGGCCCTCCCGGCCGTCGGGCAGCAGCACCCGCTGCCAGCCGTCCTTCTCCTCCCCCTCCGGGGCCACCAGGTTCCCCCGCACCAGGGAGGTCACCGGCCAGGCGGCCACGTCGGGCCAGGCCAGTACATCGCAGGCCCCACGGAGCACCACCTTCTTTTCCCGGCCCGCCCAGCGCGCCGCCGTCTCCTCGCCGAAGAGGAGGCACGCCTCCGGTGCGTAGCCGGTGTAGCCGTAGTGGGTGCGCACCAGCCGCCACCCGGTGCCCGTGTCCTCCAGGAGCTCCACGATCATGCCCCCCAGAGCCTCGTCCGCCCGCTCGCACTGGAGCGCCGGCCCGCTCATCAGCGGGCAGATGGCCGCCGTCACAACTGCGCGCATGCTCCATCCTCCTCTCGCTTCCCCGCCGTCTGTGGGCGGTCCCTCTATCAATACGAGGGTAACACAGATTCTATTCCCTGTAAAGCCGGGCGAAAAGGCCGGAAATCGTTCAAAATTTTTCCTTTTATTATCCTGTGTACCTTGGCAGTACATAGAAAATATGGTATGCTTCCGGAAAGTCCGATTTATCGTACAGATTCTGCGCTATGATGGAATGGAAAGGGGGGATGTGCCATGGCGAGAGGCGCGAAGCAAAAGCTCAAACTGCCGCTGCTGGAACGGGCTCTGCTCCGGGAGACCGACGAGGACCACCCCATGACCGTCCAGCAGCTGATCAGCACGCTGGAGGCCCATGAGGTGGGAGCGGAGCGCAAGAGCATCTATGACGACATGGACGCCCTGCGGGAGCTGGGCCTGGACGTCCAGAGCCGGAAGGGAAAATCCCCCGGCTGGTTCATCGGCGGCCGGCTGTTTGAGCTGGCCGAGCTGAAGCTGCTGGTAGACGCGGTGCAGTCCTGCAAGTTCATCACCCGGCGCAAGTCGGACGCACTGATCCACAAGCTGGAGAGCCTTACCAGCCGCCATCAGGCCCGCTCGCTCCAGCGGCAGGTCTATGTGTCCGGCCGGGTAAAGGCCATGAACGAGAGCGTGTACTACAACATCGACAAGCTCCACAGCGCCATTGCCACCGGCAAATCGGTGACATTCCGGTACTTCGAGTACAACGTGCGCAAGGAGAAGGTGTTCCGCCGGGACGGGCGGCGCTACCAGGTGAGCCCCTACGGGCTGATCTGGGACAACGAGAACTACTATCTGGCCGGTTACGACCACCTCCACCGGGAGATGCGCCACTACCGGGTGGACAAGATGGCCGAACTGGCCGTGACCTGTCTGCCCCGCCTGGGGGACGACAGCTGCCGGGACTTCGATCTGTCCACCTACGCCCAGAAGCACTTCGGCATGTTCAGCGGCCGGGAGGCCCAGGTGACCCTCCGCTGCCGGAACCACCTGGTAGGGGTGGTGCTGGACCGGTTCGGGCAGGATGTGATTCTGGTGCCCGACGGGGACGACCACTTCACCGTCACGGTGCGGGCGGTGGTGAGCCCCCAGTTCCTGGGCTGGCTCTTCGGCCTGGGGGCGGGCGCAGAGCTGCTGTCCCCCGCCTGGGCGGTGGATGAGTTCCGCGCTCAGCTCCACAGCGCGGAGGACGCCCTGACCCCGGCCCAGCCGGCGGAGGCGGGCGCCCTGTAAGCAAGACGTTTTTTCTTTCCCTGTCCTGTCCCAGGCGACTTCTCACGGAAAGGAGACATCTCCATGGCAGAACGTATTTTGATTGTGGATGATGAGGATAAACTGAGGGCCCTTGTGGCAAAGCACGCCCGCCACGCGGGCTATGAGATCGCCGAGTGCGCCGACGGCCACGCCGCGGTGGAACGCTGCCGGGAGGGCGGCATCGATCTGGTGGTCCTGGATATCATGCTCCCCGGTCTGGACGGCTACGAGGTCCTGCGCGCCATCCGTACATTTTCCGACATACCGGTGCTCATGCTCTCGGTCCGCGGGGAGGAGCACGACAAGATCCGGGGCTTCAAGCTGGGCGCCGACGACTATATGGTCAAGCCCTTCTCTCCCCGTGAACTGATCTACCGGGTGGCCGCCCTGCTGAAGCGGCGGCGGCCCGTCCCCGCCCCCGACGCCCCCACCCTGGGCACCGGCGGCCTGGTGGTGGACCCGGCGGCCCGCCGGGTGTCGGTGGACGGCAGGCCGGTGGACCTGTCCCCCAAGGAGTTCGACCTGCTCCTCCAGCTGGTCTCCCACCCGGGTACCGCCATGACCCGCCAGGTCCTGCTGGAGACTGTGTGGGGCGCCGACCGTCCCCGGGGCGAGCGCACTCTGGATACCCACATCAAGCAGGTCCGCCGTGCCATCGGCCCCTACGCCCAGTGTATCGTCACCCTCCGGGGGGTGGGGTACCGCTTTGACGATACGCCCGGCCGCTTTTCGTGAGTCCGGCGGGGGAAAACGCCGCCGTCAGCCTGCCGCACCCTGCGGCAGGCTGATTTTTATATTTTGCCTTCCGCAGGCTTCCAAATCGTCCCCATGGACCTCCGTGGGCCTGAACTGCCTATCCCCGGGTGCGTAAAAAGGCATTGTGCGCTTTTTTATAAAACGTTAAAAAAATCTTACTGGATTTCCCCTGTCTTCCCGGTTAGAATATATTCCATATTATATTCCCATTGCACCAGATTACCATTCTGCGCTCCGGCCCGGAGGCCGGAGGCAGCTGTGAGGCGTTTGAGGAATGAACAGACAGCAGCACACCGGGGGCGCCGCCGTCCAGGCCCCGCCCCCACAGAGCAGGCGGCCCATCTCCCCCGCCCATACCGACCCGGAGCAGGGGCTCACCTCCGCCCAGGCGGCGGAGCGGGCCGCGGCGGGGTATGCCAACACCCCGGTGGAGGCCCCCACCAAGACAGAGAAGCAGATCATCCGGGACAATGTGCTCACCTTCTTCAACCTGATCTTCGTGGTGCTGGCGGTGTGCCTGGCGGTGGTGGGCGATTTCCGGGACATGCTCTTTCTGGTGATCGCCATTGCCAACACCCTCATCGGCATCGTCCAGGAGATCCGGTCCAAGCACACCATCGACAAGCTGACCCTGCTCTCCGCACCCAAGGCCACGGCGGTGCGGGACGGCAGGGCGGTCACTCTGCCGGTGGCCAAGCTGGTGCGGGACGACATTGTGGTTTTCTCGGCGGGCAGCCAGATCCCGGCGGACGCGGTGATGGTCTCGGGCAATCTCCAGGTCAACGAGGCCCTCATCACCGGCGAGCCGGACGCCATCCCCAAAGCGGCGGGGGACGAGCTGCTGTCGGGCAGCTTTGTGGTGGCGGGCAGCGGCCGGGCGGTGCTCACCCGGGTGGGCGCCGAGTCCTACGCCGCCCGCCTCACCCTGGAGGCCAAAAAGGGCCACGCCCCCCGCCAGTCCGAGATGATGCGCTCCCTGGACAAGCTCATCCGGGTCATCGGCATCGCCCTCATCCCCATGGGGGTGGCCCTGTTTGTCAAGCAGTACGTTTTCCTGGAGACCGGCATCCGCCACGCCATGACCTCCACGGTGGCCGCCCTGATCGGTATGATCCCCGAGGGGCTCTACCTGCTCACCAGCGTGGCCCTGGCGGTGTCCGTGCTCCGGCTGGCCCGGAAGCGCACCCTGGTCCACGACATGAGCTCCATCGAGACTCTGGCCCGGGTGGACGTGCTCTGCGTGGACAAGACGGGCACCATCACCGAGCCTGGCATGGCGGTGGCCGGCCTGGTGCCCCTGGATGAGGAGCTCTTTCCCGTCCGGACGGTGGAGGCCACCCTCAACGCCTTCTACGCCTCCACCGACGCCGACAACGACACCGCCAAGGCCCTCAAGGCCCGGTTTTCCGGCAAATCGGTGTGGAAGGCGGACAAAGTGATCCCCTTCACCTCGGCCACCAAGTGGAGCGCCGTCACCTTTGTGGGCCACGGCACCTACGTGGTGGGCGCGCCGGAATTCGTCATGGGCCAGCGGTACGCCGACCTGCAGGAGACGGTGGAGGAGTACTCGGCCAAGGGGGAGCGGGTGCTCCTGCTGGCCAGGCATGAGGGCCCCATCACCGGCGGCAGGCTCACCGGGACGCTCTCCCCCATGACCCTCATCCGCATCGCCAACAAGATCCGCCCCGAGGCCCCCGACACCTTCCGGTACTTCGCCCAGCAGGGCGTGGCGGTCAAGGTCATCTCGGGGGACAACCCGGTCACCGTGTCCCAGGTGGCCCTCCAGGCGGGCATCCAGGGGGCGGAGCAGTATGTGGACGCCGCCACCCTCAAGTCGGACGCCGACATCGCCCGGGCGGTGGAGCAGTACACCGTGTTCGGCCGGGTGACCCCCAGCCAGAAGCGGAAGTTCGTCCAGGCCCTGAAAAAGGCGGGCCACACGGTGGCCATGACGGGGGACGGCGTCAACGACGTGCTGGCCCTGAAGGACGCGGACTGCGGCATCGCCATGGCCTCGGGGTCGGACGCCGCCTGCCAGGCCGCCCATCTGGTGCTGCTGGACTCCAACTTCGCCTCCATGCCCCAGGTGGTGCTGGAGGGCCGCCGGGTCATCAACAACATCCAGCGGGCCGCCTCCCTGTTCCTGGTGAAGAATATCTTCTCCTTCCTCCTGTCCCTCATCACCATCTTCGCCACCGCCATGCCCTACCCCTTTGTGCCCCTCCAGCTCTCCCTCATCTCCGCCCTCACCATCGGCGCCCCCTCCTTCTTCCTGGCCCTGGAGCCCAACCGGGCCATCGTCAAGGGCCGGTTCCTGCCCAACGTGCTCAAGCAGGCCTGCCCCGGCGGCCTGACCAACCTGTTTCTGGTGCTGGGGGCAGAGGCCTTTGCCTACGCCTTCTCCTTCTCCACCCAGTCCCTGTCCACCGTGTCCGCCATGCTCATGGCCTTCAACGGTCTGATCGTCCTCTTCTACGTGTGCCGCCCCTTCGACTGGAAGCGGAAGGTGCTGTGGGGGGCCATGACCATTTCCATGGTGGTGTGTGTGGGGTGGTTCGGCTCCCTCTTCTCCCTGGAGCCCCTGACCCTCCAGACCGGGCTGGTGTTCTGCGTGCTTCTGCTGCTGGCCGTGCCCTGCCAGAAGGCCGTGCTCAAGGCGATGGAGCTGTGCAGTCTGGTGCACAGGGCCTTTGTGGCCCGGCTGCGGGCCCGCAGCCGGCTCAAGGTGCTGCCCGAGGACGGGTAAATCAACTGTAAAAATTCAGCTCCGGAACGGCTTCTCGTTCCGGAGCTTTTTTCTGTCAGTACATGGCATCCCAGGCTGTGCTGTGCTGCTGGCAGCGGTATTTGGCGGGCGGAAGGCCGTATTTCTTCTGAAAATCCCGGGCGAAGCTGCTGTGGGATGGGAACGCAAACTGTACCGCCGCCTCCACCACGGTAATATCGGTGGTCAGCAGCAGATACCGGGCGGCCCGCAGCTTCTCCTCCAGGATGTACTCTTTCAGCGTCATGCCCATCTGGCGGTGAAAGAGGGTGGAGAGGTAGTTGGGGGACAGACCACAGTGCGCCGCCAGCTCGGCCACGGAAATTTTGAAGTGCAGGTGCTTGGAGATGTAGTCCCGGCACTCCCGCACCGCCGGCACATAGGACAGCCGATTCTCCCGCACCCGGGCGGCAAAGTCCAGCCCGGCCTGATGGAACATGTTGTACACCGCCTCCGGGTCATCCATCCGGTGGACCACATAGAGATAGGCGTCGGAGAGGCTGTAGGCAACCTCCTGGTCCAGCCCGCCCTCGATGGCAAAGCGGGTGTACAAGGTCACTGCCACGATAAAGGCACAGCGCCACTGGTCCAGATCGTTCTGGGCCATCAGGCCCATTGCGGAACTGCGCCCATAGTGGTGCCTGAGGAAGAGCTGGGCCAGCTTTTCCGGCTCTCCCCCCTTGACATAGAGAAACTGTAAGGTCTCGTCTTTGTAGTTTTCGTGGAACTCCAGGCTCTCCCGCCGCTGGGCCATGAGCCGGTCCATGACAGCTTCCACCTCCGGCGGTGTGGTGTATCTTTTCTCCTCTGTTTCCATTATTTCTATATTGTCCCCTCCATTTTCAACAATTTTTTCTTTCTATTTTTATTATATATGGACATTTTAGAATGTAAAGTAGATTTCGTATATTAACCGTAGAAATCATGTATCCATTTTTTATTCTCACCGGTATGATTTTTTCTGCAGCGTGCGCGAACACAGCGCAGGAAAAAGGAAGGAGAAATGAAAATGGAGCAATCGAAAGCAAAAAAGCCCCTGAGCAAAGGCGCCAAAATCGGCATCGGTGTGGCCATTGCCGTGGTGGTGCTGCTGGCGGCCGTTCTGGTCTACGCCTTTGTCATCACCAATTCCGGCTACTGGTTCCTGTCCAAGTTCAAGGCGGACACCCCTGAGCAGCAGATGTCCTACACCTCCGCCAGCGACACCTCCCGGACCATTGCCGACGAGGGCTTTGTCCTCATGCAGAACAACGAGGACCTGATGCCCCTGGCTACCTCCGCCGAGAGCAAGACCAAGGTCAACGTGTTCGGCATGCGGGCCGTGCAGCTGGTGTACAACGCCGGCGGCTCCGCCGCCTCCGTGGTTGACAAGTGCGTCCGTCTGGAGGACGCCATGGCCGAGGGCAACTATGAGCTCAACCCCGACCTGCTCAACCTCTACTACAACTACTACAAGACCGGCAAGGCCTCCATTGCTCCCACTGAGGCCCCCGGCAACAGCAGCGCCTCCGAGTTCATTACCGAGCCCAGCAACATCACTGTCCCCGACGTGCCCGGCGAGATCCTCACCGACACCTCCCTCTATGACGACGGCCGCTCCATCCTGGACCACGCCTACGACTACTCCGACGTGGCCATGATCTTCGTCGGCCGGGGCGGCAGCGAGGTCTTTGACTTCACTCCCTCCCTGCTCCAGCTCTCCGAGGACGAGGCCTCCATGGTGGACGCGGTGTGCTCCAAGTTCGACAAGGTCATCCTGGTGCTCAACACCGCCAACGCCATGGAGCTGGACTTCCTGCGGGATTATCCCCAGATCAAGAGCGTGCTGTGGATCGGCTACCCCGGTGAGGCGGGCATCCACTCCCTGGTGCGCATCCTCAGCGGCGAGGTGAACCCCTCCGGCCGCCTGGCCGACACCTGGCTCGTGGACAACCTGGCCACTCCCGCCGCCAACAACTACCTCCAGCTGGAGTCCGACGGCACCTGGAACGCCAACAGCTACCACTACACCAACGCCCCCGATGACGCCGGCTATTTCACTCAGTACAGCGAGGGCATCTACGTGGGCTACAAGTACTTTGAGACCCGCAACGACACCGACGAGAGCTATGACTACGACAGCGAGGTCATGTTCCCCTTCGGCTCCGGCCTGTCCTACACCACCTTTGACAAGGACATCATGGCCATCAACGAGGACAGCGGCGTGATCACCGTCCGGGTGGAGGTCACCAACACCGGCGACGTGGCCGGCAAGGACGTGCTGGAGATCTACTACAATCCCCCCTACACCGGCGCCATTGAGAAGTCCACGGTGAATCTGGTGGCCTTCAAGAAGACCAACCTGATCGAGCCCGGCGCCACCGAATACTACTCCATCGAGTTCAACGTGGAGGACATGGCCTCCTACGACTATACCACCAACAAGGCCTGGACCCTGGAGGCCGGCGACTACATCATCTCCCTGCGGAACAACTCCCACGACGTGGTGGACCAGGAGACCTGGAGCCTGGCCGACGACATCATCTACAACGATGCCAACGACGGCAAGCGCTCCTGTGATCTGGTGTCCGTCACCAACCTGTTTGACGACGCCATGGGTCCCGACGACTTCCTGACCCGTGAGTGGAACCAGGACAGCCGCGCCTTCACCGGCCCCAAGGAGGAGGACTTTACCGCTTCCCAGGCCGTTCTGGACGCCATCAACGGCTGCTCCATCCCCACCGACGCGGAGCTGGGCCTGACCGAGGCCGACCTGCCCGCCGTTGGCGTGACCCTGGACACCCCCATCATGCTCTCCGACATGAAGGGCGTGGCCAAGGACGACCCCAAGTGGGACGAGTTCGTCTCCCAGCTGACCCTGGACGAGATGGCCCTACTCTCCGGCAACGGCGCCTGGCACATTGAGGGCCTGGAGCGGCTGGGCGTGCCCTTCACCCGCACCCCCGACGGCTCCGTCTGCGTGGGCGCCTCTACCTACTCCGGCGCCATCATGGGCACCGACGCCGCAGGCATCACCTACCCCTGCCCGGTGGTCACCGCCTCCTCCTGGAACGAGGACATCGCCTACATGATGGGCACCAGCGCGGGCAGCGAGGCCCAGGTCAACGGCTATGCCGGCTGGTACGCCCCCGCTATGGATACCCACCGCACTGCCTTCAATGGCCGCAACTTTGAGTACTACTCCGAGGACAGCCTCCTGGCCGGCACCATCGCCTCCAACGTGGTCCGGGGCGCCACCGACAAGGGCGTCATCTCCTTTGTCAAGCACTTCGCCCTCAATGAGCGCGAGTCCAACGACCGCAACCAGCTCTTCTCCTGGTGCAACGAGCAGGCCATGCGGGAGATCTACCTGAAGCCCTTTGAGATGGCCATCAAGGAGGGCGGCTCCCTGGGCGTCATGTCCTCCTTCAACTACATCGGCACTGAGTGGGCGGGCGCCAACTCCACCCTGCTCACCGACCTGCTCCGGGATGAGTGGGGCTTTGAGGGCCTGGTCATCACCGACGCCCACGTCTACCCCTACATGGACACCATCGCCATGTCCTACGCCGGCGGCGACCTGTCTCTGGACGCCGTAGGCGCTTGGGCTCCCTTCGACTCCCACGCCGGGCAGCTTCTGGACGCCGCCAAGAACCCCGACACCCAGATCGGCATGACCCGGAACCTGTTCCGCGCCAGCAAGAACATCCTCTACGCCGTCTGCCAGACCTGGGCGGTGGAGTAATTCCGCTCCGAATCCATGCAAAAGCGCGGCCCCATATATGGGGCCGCGCTTTTTTATCTCTTATTCCGTATACCCGAACAGTCCCCGGACCGACACGTCCCCGGCGTTGACGGTCTCCCGGGCGCCGTCCTCCCGACGGACAATGAGGGAGAAGTCGTCGGCCAGGTCCTCGGCCACGCCGGTAAAGGTCTCGTTGCCCCGGAACACCCGCACCGGTTTTCCCAGGGTGAGGCAGTCCCTGCGGTAGCGCTCGTACCAGCTGTCCCGCCGGGCGGGAAAGTCCCGGTACATGCGGTCCAGAGCCCGCAGCAGGGCAACGGCCAGGTCGGCGCGGCGGGGCGCCCGGCCCAGGGCCTGGGCCAGGGAGATGGCCACCGGCGCGGCCACCGGGCCGAAGTCGGCCGCCTGCTGGCTCACGTTGATGCCGATGCCCACCGCCGCGTACTGGAGGCGGGCGCTCTCCCCCTCCATGCCCAGTTCGGTGAGGATGCCGCACAGCTTCCGCCCCTCCAGCACCAGGTCGTTGGTCCACTTGATGCCGGGCCGGAGGCCGCACACCGCCTCCACCGCGTCGCACACCGCCACTGCCGTCCAGGCCGTGAGCCACATCAGCTCGTCCAGGGTGCACTCAGGCCGCAGCAGCACGGAGCAGTACAGGCCCTTTCCCGCCGGGGACTCGAACTGCCGCCCCCGGCGGCCACGGCCGCCGGTCTGCTCCTCGGAGAGCACCGCCAGGCCCTCGGGCCTGCCCGCCAGGGCCTGCCGTTTCACCTCGCTGTTGGTGGAGTCCACGGTGGGCAGGCACAGGAGCTCCCGGCCCACCAGACAGCCGCCCAGCGCCCCGGCCAGCTCTCCGGCGGTGAGCAGGTCGGGAGACTCCTCCAGCCGGTAGCCCCGGTTGGTGGCGGAGGAGATCACATATCCCTCCTGCCGGAGGGCCTCCACCGCCTTCCACACCGCCGCCCGGGACACCCCCAGCTCCTTGCTCATGGCCTCCCCGGACAGGGGGCCCTCCCCCTGTTTCAGCAGCGCCAGCACCTGATCCCGCAGCACGTCTCTCTCCCCTTTCTCTGTTTTGTGTTCCATTGTATCCCCCGGGCACCGCTGCCGTCAACCATGATTGTAATCTGTTTTCAAATTTTAGTTGACAATTCTGCAATTGTAAACTATTCTATTTCAGAAGTTTACAACTGTCCCGGCCCTGCGCCGGGTGAGAGGAGTCTGCTATGAAGACGAGAAATCTGGTCCTCACCGGGGTCATGGCCGCCCTGCTGGCGGTCTGCGCCTGGATCTCCATCCCCACTACAGTGCCCTTCACCCTCCAGACCATGGGGGTGTTCCTGGCGGTGGGGCTGCTGGGGGGCAAGCTGGGCTCCCTGGCGGTGGGGGTGTATCTGCTGCTGGGGGCGGTGGGGCTGCCCGTGTTCTCCCACTTTACCGGCGGCATCGGCGCCCTGGCGAGCACCACTGGCGGCTATCTGCTGGGCTTCCTGCTCATCGCCCTGGTGATGTGGGCCGCCGAGGCCCTGCTGGGCAAGGGACCCCTGGTCTACCTGGGCTCCGCCGTGGTGGGGCTGGCGGTGTGCTACCTGTTCGGCTCGGTGTGGTTCCTGTACCTCTACTCCGCCGGCGGCGCGTCGGCGGACATGCTGACGGTGCTGGGCTGGTGCGTGTTCCCCTTCATTGTACCCGACCTTATCAAGCTGGCCCTGGCCTTTGCCCTCGCCCGGCGGCTGGCTCCGGCCCTGTCCAGGCAGCGGGCCTGACCGGGCATATCCCGTCCCTCCCTCCCATATAGATGGTACAGAGATTGAAAGGGAGGGACGTACCATGCCCTATGAGGAAAAATCCATCCGTACCGACGCGCCCCACCACCTGATCCTGGAGGGCCGGGAGCAGCTCTCGGTCTCCGGCGTGGAGGAGGTGGAGAGCTTTGACGAGACCCAGATCGTCATGTACACCACCAAGGGGACGCTGATCGTCCGGGGCGGAGACCTGCACATTGAGAAGCTGAGCCTGGACGGCGGGGACCTGAAGGTGGAGGGGGAGATCGACTCCCTCACCTACGAGGACAGCGGCCGGGACAAGGGCGGGCTGTTCTCCCGGCTGTTTCGCTGAGGGGGCGGGCCATGGAGATCTCGGTGGCCGGGCAGGCCTTCTCCCTTGCCGCCGCCCTGGTGCTGGGGGCCCTGGTGGGGGTGCTGTACGACCTGTTCCGGGTGCTCCGGGTCCGGGTGCGCCTGCCCCTGCTGGGGGGCGCGCTGGACCTGCTGTTCTGGCTGGCGGTGACCGTCTCCCTCTTCGTGTTCACCACTGCCGTGGGGGACGGACGGGTCCGCCTCTTCCACATCGGCGCCATCTTCCTGGGCGCGGTTGGGTACTTCCTCCTGCTCAGCCGCTGGGCCCTGAAGCTGGGCTATCTGCTGGCCGACCTGGCGGGCATGCTGTGGCGTTTTGTCCTTCTGCCGGTGACACTGCTGAGGACCCTGAGTAAAAAAATTAAAAAACTTGCGAAAAATCACTTTCATTATAAGCGGAGATGGTATAAAATAAAGCAAATACCCGAAGAGATGGCGCAAGCTGCCCGCAGGCGGGCGGCGCGCGGAGAAGGAGGAGCCGGTTATGAAGGTCAAACGCGCGGGACTGCTCACCAAGATCGTCGTACTGGCGCTCCTCATCGGCCTGTCCATCGCCCTGCTGGATCTGCGGAGCCGGCTGGAGGACGCCCAGGCCCAGAAGGCCGCGCTCACCGCCCAGGTGGACGCCCAGACCCAGGTCAACGCCGACCTGTCCGACGCCGTGGAAAACAGCGATGACCCCAAGCGGCAGCAGGATATCGCGCGGGACTCTTTGGGCCTTGTGCTCCCCGGCGAAAAGATCCTGCGGATCACCGAGTAGCGCATCCTGCCGGGTGAATTTTTAAGGAGGATATATCGGTCAGTATGGAGTTTGGTGTTGGTTCTATCCTGGAGGGTAAGGTTACAGGTCTTACGAAGTTCGGTGCGTTCGTGTCGCTGCCCGAGGGCAAATCCGGCCTCGTGCACATTTCCGAGATCGCCTATTCCTATGTGAATGACGTCAAGGACTACTTAAAAGAGGGTCAGGAGGTCAAGGTCAAGGTCATCGGCATTGACGAGAACGGCCGCATCAACCTCTCCATTAAGAAGGCGATGGATCCTCCTCCCCGCCCCGCCGGCCAGGGCCGGCCCATGGGCGGTTCCCGTCCCGCCGGCGGCGGGCGGTCCGGCGGCTTCGGCCGGGGCCCTGCGGCCCCCCGCGAGCCCGCCAGCTTTGAGGACAAGCTCAAGCAGTTTATGCAGGCCTCGGACAGCAAGCTCTCCGAGCTCCACTACACGGAGAAGCGGAGCAGCAACCGCCGCGGCGGCCGGAAATAAGCGCTCAGCATCCGCGCAGCCTGTCGAACCCGGTGGTTCGGCAGGCTGCTTTTTTCGCTCCGGCGCAAAACTTCATGCGCCAAGCGCATACCACGAAAACAGGTAAATGCCTGTGGCGCATGAAGTTTATGCGCATATGGGCCGTCCCGGCCCATGCGCTGTGATTTTATGGCCGTGCCGCTGGAAGCGGCACATGACCGGTTTTTGCTATGCTTTTGCATAGCAAAAAAAGAACGCCCGTTTCCGGGCGTCCAAGGTGCGCGGGAGAATGGAATGAGTTCCCTTGCTGGAATTGAGGTGGATTGCATATTGGATGAGCTGCAAGCATAATATAACTCTTTTTCCTATATTTGTCAAACACTACTTTTGTCGAAAGGACGGGATTTCTTTGCTGATCACCAACGGAATTCTGCACACCATGGACGGTCCCATCATTGAGAACGGCTTTGTCCACGTGGAGGGGGACAAGATCGTGGCCGTGGGGCCCATGTCCGCCCTGCCGGAGGGAATCGACGGCCCGGTGGTGGACGCGGCTGGCCGCCACGTCTACCCCGGCCTGGTGGACGCCCACTGCCATCTGGGCATGTTCGGCGACGCCCTGGGCTTTGAGTCGGACGACGGCAACGAGTCCACCGACCCCTGCACCCCCCACCTGCGGGCCATCGACGCGGTCAACGCCCTGGACCGCTGCTTTGCCGACGCCCGCGCCGGCGGCGTCACCTGCGTGCTCACCGGCCCGGGCAGCGCCAACCCCATTGCCGGCCAGTTCGCCGCCCTCAAGACCAACGGCCGCTGGGTGGACCAGATGATCGTGGCCGCCCCGGTGGCCATGAAGTTCGCCCTGGGCGAGAACCCCAAGAACGTGTACAACGAGCGGAAGGAGACCCCCGTCACCCGGATGGCCACCGCGGCCATCATCCGGGAGAACCTGTCCAAGGCCCTGGAGTACATGGACAAGCAGAACAAGGCCGATGAGGACCCGGAGGCGGACATGCCCGACTTTGACGCCAAGCTGGAGGCCCTGGTGCCCGTGCTGAAGGGCACCCTGCCCGTCCACTGCCACGCCCACCGGGCGGACGACGTGGCCACCGCCGTGCGCCTGGCCAAGGAGTTCGGCCTGCAGCTGGTGGTGGTCCACGGCACCGAGGCCTATCTCATCTCCGACCTGCTGGCCCAGGAGGGGATTCCCGTCATCACCGGCCCCTGCCTCACCGACCGGAGCAAGCCGGAGCTGGGCGGCCAGAATCAGGAGAATCCGGTCATCCTGGCCAAGGCCGGGGTGAAGGTGGCCATCTGCACCGACCACCCGGTCATCCCGGTCCAGTACCTGCCCATCTGCGCCGCCATGGCGGTGCGGGCCGGCATGGACGAGGAGGACGCCCTGGCCGCCATCACCATCAACCCGGCGGTCATCGCCGGCATCGACGGCCGGGTGGGCTCTCTCACCCCCGGCAAGGACGCCGACATCGTCCTCTCCACCGGCCACCCCCTGGACTGGAAGAGCAAGGTGGAGCAGGTGTACATCGGCGGCGTCCGGGTGAATTGAGGAGGTGGCTGCCATGCGTGAGATCCGGTTTGACGACATTGTGACTGCCGTGCGGGATGCCTGCATCAGGGCCAACACCGTGCTGCCCGACGACCTGTGCGGGGCCATCCGGGCCGCCGGGGAGACCGAGGAGTCCCCGGTGGGCCGGGCTATCCTGGGGGATCTGGAGGAGAACTTCACCTTCGCCGCCCAGCGGGGCCTGCCCATCTGCCAGGACACCGGCATGGCGGTGGTCTTTCTGGAGCTGGGCCAGGAGGCCCACATCACCGGCGGATTGTTGGAGGACGCGGTGAATGAGGGCGTCCGCCGGGGCTATCTGGAGGGCGCCCTCCGGTGCTCGGTGGTGCGGGACCCCCTCCGCCGGGAGAACACCGGGGACAACACCCCCGCCGTCCAGTACCTGCGCCTCACCGAAGGCGACCAGCTCACCATCACCGTGGCCCCCAAGGGCTTCGGCAGCGAGAACATGACCAAGCTGAAGATGTTCACCCCCGCCGCCGGGCGGCAGGAGATTCTGGACTTTATCGTGGAGTCGGTGTCCCTGGCCGGGTCCAACCCCTGCCCGCCGGTAGTGGTGGGCGTAGGCCTGGGCGGCACGTCGGACCGGGCGGCCCTGCTGGCCAAGCGGGCCCTGCTCCGCCCTGTGGACCAGCTCAGCGCCGACCCCTTCTACGCGGAGATGGAGGCGGAGGCCCTGGAGCGCATCAACGCCCTGGGCATCGGCCCCCAGGGCCTGGGGGGCCGCACCACCGCACTGTCGGTGGCCATCCTGCCCGCCCCCACCCACATCGCCGGCCTGCCCTGCTGCGTCAACCTGGGCTGCCACGTCACCCGCCACGCCAGCGTAACACTTTGAGCATTTCTCTCCGTTGTTCACAAATTGTTGTAGCTTTTTCTTCGTAGTGTGGTATAATTAAGACAAGGAAGCCGGGCCACTCCGCTTCCAACGAGTGCCCTCCCCAAAGGGCGGAAGGAGCTGACAACTATGAAGTTCGTGTTCACAGACAAGAAGGTCAACCTGCCCCGCAAGGTGCATGCCTATGCCGAGAAGAAGGTGGGCAAGCTGGACCGTTATTTTAAGGCGGACGCGGAGGCCGCCATCGTCTTCAGTGTCGAAAAGGACCGCAACAACGTAGAGCTGACCATTCGCTCCGCCGGTACCATCATCCGCGTCTCGGAGAGCACCTCCGATATGTTCGCCACCATCGACGCCGCCGTGGCCTCTGTGGAGCGCCAGCTGCGTAAGAATAAGGCCCGCCTGGAGAAGCGCCTGCGCCAGGACGCCTTCGTCCGCTCTGTGGACGAGGATGAGGTCTCCTCCTTTGTCCCCGACACCGACGAGGAGGAGGAGTTCCGCATCGTCCGCACCAAGAAGTTCCCCATCCGGCCCATGACCGTGGAGGAGGCCATTCTCCAGATGAACTTGGTGGACCACACCTTCTTCGCCTTCCGGGACGCCGACGCCGACAGTTCCTTCGCCGTGGTGTACAAGCGCAACGACGGCGGGTACGGCCTCATCGTGGACGAGCCGTAACAACAGCATACAGCGAGGCGGCCGCCCTTCCGGGCGGCCGCCTCTTTTTATTATGGTTTCTGCGGTGCGATGCTGGCGGTATCGTATTGCTTCAGAATCAGGTCATAGGCCTCCTGGGGGGTGACGCCGTCCAGGTTGTACTGCACCAGCACATTTTCGCTCTCGTAGTAGACCGAGAAGTTTCCGCGCCAGCTGTCCACGTCGCCGCTGTCGTCGTCCACGTAGCGCATCCGGGCGGCGACCACCTCGGGCGTCACGTCCTCAACGGCGAACACCGGGTTGTCGAACTCCTGCCAGTATTCCTCGGGCACCGATTCGCCGTAAGGGATAGTGTACAGGCTCACGTCGTACTTCTCCCGGTCCGCCGGGTCGATGAGGGCGAAGTCCACCCAGGTATCCGCGTCCCGAATGTCGATGGAGAGATTGGTGTAATACCCCGACCAGTTGAGGGTCAGGTAATCCCGGTTCTGGCCCCACTCCCGCCAGGCCCCATCAAAGGTGAAGCCGTCGGGCACATCCGTGGGGACATAAGCGCCGAATTTCTCGTCGGCCATGGCCTCCTCCCAGGTGAGCACCTGGCTGCCCCAGTCGGGGATCTCGCCGTCATAGACCAGCAGGCTGTCCAGGTACAGCTTTGTCCCGGCAAATGTATTGGCCGCCTGGGTACACATCAGGGCTGCGTCCTCCTCCTCCAGCTGCCGGGCCTCAAAGTTCAGCCCCGCGTCTCCCGACATCATGGTGATCTCGTAGATATAGCCCATCTCCCCGCTGTCGTCCCAGCCGTACCGGCCGCTCTTGCTGCCGTAGACTGTGACGCCGTTGAGATCGGTGGAGGTCTGATTGGGGGCAATCATATCGGTCAGGGGGTAATCCCCCGGCCGGACCGTGAGGGTGAAGCCGTTGTGCTCGTTGCTCCGGCTGACGCCGTTGAGCCAAAGCTGCCACAGGTTCCCCTCCCCGTCGTAGACGGCCTTTCCGGTGATGTCGTACCCCACCCAGTACAGGGACCAGGGGGCGTCCTCCGCCCCGGGGCCGGCGAGCAGCTCCACCATCTGCGCCCGGGTCAGCTGCTCCTCAAACCAGCCGTCCGGATAGGCGATGGAGGCGCAGATCTCAGGAGCATCTCCGTACTCCACCCCCTGGATGTTAAAGCTGCTGTGGGGCTGGCCGTCAAAGGGGTCCTCCGGCGAGAGGACATATTCGCTGTCCCGGTCCGCCGTGATGGGGGCCGTGCTCTCCGGGTCGGGGGCAGTGGCCTCCGGCCCGGCGGTGCTCTGAACGTGGGGGCCCTCCTCCAGCGTCTGGCTGGGGCCGGTGTCCCCGCCGGGCAGGCGGTAGGCCCGCCAGACACCCAGGGCCGCCAGGCACACCAGGGCGGCGCAGGCTGCCGCGGCCAGCCATCGGGCAGGTGTGTTCCACCGGACGGGCGTCCGCCTCCCCTCCAGGGCATCCATCAGGGCCCGGTGCTCCTCCGGGCTCACCTTCACCCGGTCCATATAAGAACGGTAGTGTTCCATGCTGTACTCCTTTCACTGGGCATCCGCCAGAAGGGCCTTGAGCTTCTGCCGCGCCCGGGAGAGCCGGGACCGGACGGTGCCCTCGCTCTGGCCGGTCATGGCGGCGATCTCCGGCGTGCTGTACCCCTCGTAGTAGTAGAGGTGGACCGCCGCCCTGTCCCTGGGGGGCAGGGCCAGCACCGCCTCCAGCACGGCCTTCTCCTCCGGCTCCGGGGCGGGCAGGCCCTCACTGAGGGCTGTGCGCCGCCTGTGCCAGGGAGAGCGGAGCCGGCTCTTGCAGCCGTTCACCGTCACCCGGATGAGCCACGCCTTCTCGTGCTCCGGGCTGTCAAACTCCGGTGCCTTCTCCAGATACCTGACAAATGCGTCCTGTACCGCGTCCTGGGCCTCGTGGGCGTCCCCCAGGATGGCCAGGGCCGCCCGGTACAGGGTGTTCTCGTACTTCCTTACTGTCTCTTCCAACCGGTTGGGGTCCATTCCCGTCCCCCCTTTCACCCTTTATACGCTTTGGAACGGCCAAACGCTGCGCCGCCGCCAGCTTTTTCCGCCGGAATTCTGTTCCGCCCCCGGCGGCTTTGTGCTATACTGGAGCTGTAAGTTCTGACGTACCCCGGTTTCCGGGTTTTTACACTGATATGAGGAGATTATCGTACATGGACAATCAGGATCTGCGGCTGGCCGTGCTCATCGACGCGGACAATGCCCCCCGCACCGCCCTGCGGGACATCATGGCCGAGGCGGCGGTGTACGGCACGCCCACGGTCAAGCGCATCTACGGCGACTGGACCACGCCCAACATGGCCTCCTGGAAGCCCCTGCTGCTGGAGCACGCCATCACGCCCATCCAGCAGTACAGCTACACCACCGGCAAGAACGCCACCGACTCGGCCATGATCATCGACGCCATGGACCTGCTCTACTCAGGCCGGTGCGATGGGTTCGTGTTGGTGTCCAGCGACAGCGACTTCACCCGCCTGGCCACCCGGCTGCGGGAGGCGGGCATGAAGGTGTACGGCATGGGGGAGAAAAAGACCCCCCTGCCCTTTATCGTGGCCTGCGACAAGTTCATCTACATCGAGGTCATCCGGGCCGCCGGGGAAAAGGCCAGGCAGGAGGCGCTGGCGGCCTCTGCGCCGGACCCGGAGCCCTCCCCGGAGCCGGAGAAGGAGAGCCAGGCCCCTGCGGCCAAAAAACCGGCCAAAAAGGCGGCCAAGAAGAAATCCGCTCCGGCCCAGCAGGAGCCGCCGGAGCCGGAGGAGATTGCCGGTGTGCCCCGGGCGGTGGTGGACCTCATCGCCGACTCCCTGGAGAGCATTGCCGACGAGGACGGCTACGGCTTCATGGGCAAGCTGGGCAACCTGCTGCTCAAGAAGCAGCCCGACTTTGACCCCCGGAACTACGGCTACTCCAAGCTGACCCAGCTGGTAAAGGCCCTGGGCCGGTTTGAGGTCGTCTCCCGCCAGACCAGCGCCGACGATCCCACCAAACATGTATACCTTCGGGATAAACAGCGAAAGTAATCACATCTTGTATTTTTCTGACTAGAAAAACGAGGAGCGCGGCAGCCGCCGCGCTCCTCGTTCTCTATTGAAAACCGGCCTCACGCAGAAAGGAACAGCCCTCGGCAGAGTTTCGCCGCCCCAGGCGGCGAAATAAAATTCAAACCGTTTTTTCCGGGGACATGCGCCTCGGAAAAAACACTGCACAGCCCGCAAACGTACGCGCTCCGCGCGTGCGCTGCGGCGGGCTGTATCCCCTCTCAAAAATGCCTGCATTTTTGAGAGGCTTGGCGGCAAGGCCGCCAAGCCGAAAGGAGCGCGGCAGCCGCCGCGCTCCTCGTTTGTCTTGTTCCGGTGGGATTTACTTGGCGTACTCCACGACCTTGGTCTCCCGGATCATGTTCACCTTGATCTGGCCGGGGTACTCCAGCTCTTCCTCGATCTTCTTGGCAATGTCCCGGGCCAGGAGCACCATCTGGTCCTCGCTGACCTTGTCGGGGGCCACCATGATGCGGACCTCCCGGCCAGCCTGGATGGCAAAGGACTTCTCCACGCCGGGGAAGGAGGAGGTGAGCTCCTCCAGCTTCTCCAGGCGCTTGATATAGTTCTCCAGGTTCTCGCGCCGGGCGCCGGGACGGGCGGCGGACACAGCGTCGGCCGCCTGCACCAGGCAGGCCACGATGGTGCGGGGCTCCACGTCGTTGTGGTGGGCCTCGATGGCGTGGACCACGTCCTCGTTCTCCTTGTACTTCCGGGCCAGCTCCACGCCGATCTGGACGTGGGAGCCCTCCACCTCGTGGTCGATGGACTTGCCCAGGTCGTGGAGCAGGCCTGCCCGCTTGGCCAGGGTCACGTCGGCGCCGATCTCGGCGGCCAGCAGGCCCGCCAGGTGGGAGACCTCGATGGAGTGGTTGAGCACGTTCTGGCCGTAGCTGGTGCGGTACTTCATGCGGCCCAGCAGCTTGACCAGCTCGGGGTGGAGGCCGTGGACGTTGGTCTCAAACACGGCCCGCTCGCCCTCGGCCTTGATGGTGGCGTCCACCTCCCGCTTGGCCTTCTCCACCATCTCCTCGATGCGGGAGGGGTGAATACGACCGTCCTGGATCAGCTTCTCCAGGGCGATGCGGGCGATCTCGCGGCGGACGGGGTCAAAGCAGGAGACGGTAATGGCCTCGGGGGTATCGTCGATGATCAGATCCACGCCGGTCATGGTCTCCAGCGTGCGGATGTTGCGGCCCTCGCGGCCGATAATGCGGCCCTTCATCTCGTCATTGGGCAGGGGAACAACCGACACGGTGGCCTCGGCCACGTGGTCGGCTGCGCAGCGTTGGATGGCAAGGGACAGGATCTCCTTGGCCTTGGCGTCGGCCTCCTCCTTGAACTGGGCCTCGATCTCCCGGATCTTCATGGCGGACTCGTGGGTGACCTCGGCCTCCAGCTGATTGATCAGGTAGGCCTTGGCCTCCTCGGCGGTAAAGCCGGACAGCCGCTCCAGGACCTCCATCTGGGTCTTCTTGACGGTGGCAACCTCTTCCCGGGCTGCTTCCAGCTCGGTGAGCTTGGTCTGGAGTGTCTCTTCCTTCTTCTCGATGTTCTCGGTCTTGCGGTCCAGGGTCTCTTCCTTCTGCTGGAGCCTGCGCTCCTGCTTCTGCAGGTCGGCCCGGCGCTCTTTCTGATCCCGTTCAAAGTCGTTGCGGGCCTTGAGGATCTCCTCCTTGGCCTCTACCAGCGCCTCCCGCTTCTTGCTCTCGGCGCTCTTGATGGACTCGTTAATGATCCGCTTGGCCTCTTCCTCGGCGCTGGAGATCTCCTTTTCGGCGACCTGCTTGCGCCACTTGACGCCAAGAGCGAATCCTATCAGCACGCCGACCAGCAGCGCGACGATAATCCCCACAATTAACATCCAAATGGGTTCCATAAGGGCTGAACACACCTCCTACTTTCTTGATTTTATAAAGTCAGTTGTTTCATGGCATCGGCGGAGCTGGAATTACTTGTCCATTCCGCACAAAAATTGAAAAGCGCCCCCTGCTGCTTTTCAAAACTATACCTAGTCTATTTTAGTGCCACCGCCCATTCCTGTCAAGATAATTCGTGCCCGACAAAAAGCGAAAGGGGCAGAAAAACACGGCAGGAGGCTGTTTTTGCCTCCTGCCGTGGGGTCCCATATTCTCTATAGGCCGCTGCCGAGCGATCAGGTCATGGTAAAGAGCATCTTGGCCACTTCGCCCCGGCGGAGCGGGTCGGAGGGCATGATCTTGTTCTCATAGCCGCTGATGACCCCCTGGGCCACCAGGGTCTTGACGTAGGCCAGGGACCAGTCGGGCACGCTGGCGGCGTCGTCAAAGGTGAGCTCGGCCTGGGCGTACCCCTGGGCCTGGACCCGGCCCAGAATGGTCATGGCCTCGGCCCGGCTGATGGTGGCGGCGGCGTTGGCGCTCAGGTTGCCCGCGCCGTCGCTGCTCCCCTTCAGATACCCCAGGGCGTACATGGTCTTGACCCCGGCCAGGGCCCAGTCGGGGATCTGGGCCGCGTCCACAAAGGGCAGCGTCACATCGCTGTACTGGCTCATGTCCACCCCCAGCCAGCGGGCCACCATGGCGAAGAACTCCCCTCTGGTGATGGTCCGGTCGGGCTGGAACTGGAGGGTGCCGTCGGCCTCATTGGGCACGCCGGTGGTGATGCCCCGCTGGTAGAGGTAATCGGCGTAGCTGGCGGCCCAGTGGCCCTGGGTGTCGGTGAAGGCGGAGGTGGCGGTCCCCGCGGCGCTCTGGGTGGCGCTGCCCCGGCCCAGGTTGCCCGACGCGTCGGACACAGTGACCGTCACGCGGTGGAGGCCGTTGTCGGCAGCGGGCAGGGTGGCCGTCAGGGTGGAGTTGGCGGCATTCCAGGTGAAGTCCATGGTCTTGCCGTCATAGGTCAGGGTGATCTGGCTCTTGTCGAACTGCTTGTCCACGTCGTCGGACACCACGGCGGTAATGCCGCCGGACAGGTTCACCGACACAGTGGGGCTGGTGGTGTCCTGGATGGCCTCGTTGGAGGTGGTGAGCTGGTCCAGGTACACCGTGCCGCCGGTGCTCTCCCCGCCGCCGTAGATGAAGTTGATGGACCGGATGGCGGCGGCGTTGGCGGGCAGCTGAGCCGAGACGTACTTCCAGCCGGTGAAGTTCAGGCTGGTGAGGGCCACCTCGCTGGTGGCGCCCTGGAGGTCGGCGATGGTGGCGGTGAGGCTGTTGCCCGAGCCGTCGCCGTAGATCCACAGGTTGAGCCGCTTCTCCCCCTCGGCGATGGTCAGGGTGGTGGTCAGGCTGGCGGTGCCGGCGGTCTTGGCGTCGTAGGCCACCCGAAGGCTGGCGCTGCCGCTGTGGACGTAGTCGGAGGCGGTCTCCTGACTGAGCTGGACCGCCGCCGTGCCGCCCACGGAGGCAATGCTCTTTTCAAAGGTCTCCAGGATCTTCACATGGCCCGCCACGGTGACCGGGATGGTCACGGTGGTGCCCCCCGCCGACACGGTCAGGCTGCCGCTGGCGGTCTTGTCGCCGGCGGTGATGACGCCGTTGGCGTCCACCGTGCCCACCGCCGGGTCCAGGGTCCAGGTGAAGCAGGTGTCCTGGGCGGTGAGGGCCAGGGTGCGGTAGACGGCGCTGGCCTTCAGGTCAAGGGTGCCGCCCGGCTCCAGGTTGACCGAGGTGACGGCCGCGCCGCTGGCCTCACTGGAGATGGTAATCTTGTCCGGCTTCTTCACCACGGTCATGGTGGTGTACCCGCTGGCCGTGCCGCTGGCGGCGGTGACCTGGGTGGTGCCGCTCTCACTGCCGGCGGTGAAGAGGCCGTTGGTGTCCACCGAGCCGTCCCCGTTGCGGATGGACCAGGTGACGGGCACGGAGGTGCTCATAGCATAGTAGGAGGTGTCCACAGGGGTGGCGGTGAGCTGCACCTGGGCCCCCGAGAGAACCAGCGCCTCGCTGGGGGTCACATAGAAGCTGCCCAGCTCTCCGGTGGGCTTCAGGTCGGTGGCCAGGAAGAGGGCCACGCTGTTGGCCCGCTGGCTGCCGTCGGAGGGCTTGTTGAGCACCCCCAGCTTGTCCCCGTTGGGGGCGGTGGCGCCGATGGTGGTGGAGCCGCCGCCGTCCAGGCTGATGGCGTCCACACAGCCCAGCTCCACCAGGCGCATGGCCACCTGGGTCAGGCTGGCGCCCACGCTGTACCCGGGCTGCTTGCCGTCAATGGTGTAGAAGATCACGGTGCCGTCGGACTTCACGCCCACGGCGGTGTAGGCCGTCTGGCCGGAGGGCAGGCCGCTCTCCACCTTGCCGGCGGTGACCAGCTTGTACAGTCCGCCCATGGCCTGGTCGGCCTCCTGCCAGATGTTGTCGGTGGTGGTCACGTCGATGTCGATCAGGTCGCCCGCCTTGAGGCTCTTCACGTTGGACAGCCAGTAGGAATTGGCCTGGTTGTTGATGGACAGGACCACCTTGCCCTCAGGGATGGCGATGGAGCCGGTGGACTCCAGCACCTGCTCCACCCTGTAGGTCACACGGCTGCCGATCATGAACTCGCTGCTCTGGGTCAGGGTGCCCTTGACCTCCTTGGCCGGGTCTGCCTCGTTGCCGGTGTGGGACCCGCCGGTCAGGTCCTCGGAGCCGGTGATGTCCTCACCGCTGGAGGCGGAAGTGCTGTCCTCCGCCGCCTCCTGGCTCTGCTTGGACACGTCCAGGTCCACGTTGACGCTCTCCCCCACGTCGTCCAGCACCGGGGTCAGGATCACATCCACGCCGGGCTGGGTGTTCTGGGTGGTGGCGCCGAAGTCGTCGGTAAAGAGGACCATGCCGTCGCTGAGCCGGACCTTGTTGATGCCGCCGGTCACCTGGAAGGTGGTGTTGTGGAAGGTGGCGGTCACCGTCAGGTCGGGCTTGCCGATGAAGGCGGTGCCGTCGCTGCGGAAGCCGATGGCGTAGTAGCCCTGGTTGTTGGTGCCGGGCACGGAGCGGAGCACGCCGTCGGTGATGACCGTGCCCAGGGGCTCGCCGGTGGCCATCACGTACAGGTCGCCGTTGATGCCGCCCACCAGCCGCTTGCCCTCGCCCTCCAGCCGCTGGGCCATGGTGGTGAGGGTCTCCCGGCTGGTGACCTTGTCGCCGTAGGCCACCACGGGGGTCACGTTCTTGTTGGGCGTGTAGGTGAAATACCGCTCGGTCCGCAGATCCGAGTATGTATCGCTCCAGAAGATCTGGTGCGTCAGCTCAGTGCCTGCGGACAGGTTCACCGTCCCGGTCTGTATGTCGTGTCCCAGCGCCTCGGAGGCCCACGCCGCCGGGGCAAGTCCCAGGGCGGCGGCCAGCGCCAGGGCAATGGTGCGTCTGAAAATTGGCTTCATGCTCTCCTCCTGTCATGCGTGGTTACGCGCTGCATTGGTTGGACTTATGTCCCATTATGTTAACATAATCTTTCTCTATTGTAAACAGGCTATCTCCTGGTAATACCAGAATTCTTTCGTCAGTTCTCCGGCTTTTTCCCCTCGTCCCCCGGCTTTTTCTTCCCGAAGGCCGCCCTGGCCTTGGGCAGCAGCTCGGAGAGCGCCGCCTTCTCCTGGACCTCCAGAAGCTCGCCGATGAGCTGGTTGGAGATGAGAAAGCCCTGGGGGGTGAAATGCCAGCGGGTATCCTGCCGTGCGGCCCAGCCGTGGTGCTCAAACTCGGCCAGCTTCTGCTCGATGGGCTCGAAGTTCATGTAATACTGCCTGCGGTACTCCCACTCCTCAATGCCCCGGGTGGTGCGCATGCGGAGCATCAGGTATTCGCCGCCCCGCTCCCGCTTGGGGATGAGCTCGGACTCGTCGATGACCGCGCCCCCCTCCAGCACGCCGGAGATGTAGCCGTCCAGGTCCTTGATAAAGGAGTAGCGCCGGCCGCCGAAGTCGGAGTGGGCGCCGGGGCCCAGGCCCAGGTAGGGCTTGCCCATCCAGTACTTCAGGTTGTGCCGGGACTGGTAGCCGCACTGGGCGAAGTTGGAGATCTCATACTGCCGGTATCCCGCCTGTTCCAGCCGGTCCACCATCCACAGGTACATGTCCGCCTGGGTATCGTCGTCGGGCAGCACCTCGCCCCGGGACACCCGCTGCCAGAGGGGGGTGCCCTCCTCCACCTTCAGCCCGTAGCAGGACAGGTGCTCCGGCTTCAGGGCCAGAATCTGCTCCACGCTCTCCTGCCAGGAGGCCATGTCCTGGCCGGGCAGGCCGTAGATCAGGTCCAGGGACAGGTTTTTGATCTTGGCCTCCCGGACGGCGGCCACCGCCTGGCAGGTCTGCTCAAAGGTGTGGGGCCGGTGAATGGCCCGCAGCTCCTGGTCGCAGGCGGTCTGGGCCCCCAGGGAGATCCGGTTCACCCCGGCCCGGCGGAGGCGCCGCAGCATCTTTGCGTCCACGCTGTCCGGGTTGGCCTCCATGGTCACCTCGGCCTCCCGGCTCACGTCAAACCGCTTCTTCACCGCCCGCACCAGCTCGGCGATCCGCTTCTCCCCGTAGAAGCTGGGGGTGCCGCCGCCGAAATAGATGGTGTCCACCTGATATCCCTTGGCAAAGGGCGCCGTCTCCTTGATGTGGGCCAGCAGGGCCTTCTGGTAGTCGTCCATCCGGTCCTCCTTCCCCGCCAGGGAGTAGAAGTCGCAGTAGTCGCACTTGCTGCGGCAGAAGGGGATATGGATGTAAATACCCAGCTTTTCCGTCATAGAGGGGCACCTCGTTCCTTGGTTTCTAAATTAGGTATTATACCCTCTCTGCCCCCCTCACTCAAGGCCGGAAATGTGAATTTTCCGGACAACGGAATTTTTTCCATTTCCCCTTGACTTCCATGTAAAGTATGCTATACTTTTATCGTAAAGCAAGCTTTACTTTTTCACAAGGAGGACTGTATGCCTTGAAGAACCGCATCGCCCAGCTAAGGAAGGAAGGCCGCGTCACCCAGGAGGAGCTGGCCGAGGCCGTGGGGGTCACCCGGCAGACCATCATCTCCCTGGAGAACGGGCGGTACAACGCCTCCCTGCTGCTGGCCCACAAGCTGGCCCGATATTTCCACCTGACCATTGAAGAGCTGTTTCTGTTTGAGGAGGATGAGACATGAACCGGCCCAGACATCCCCTGCCCCCTCTGTTCCGGTTTGGCGTCCTGCTGTTCTGCGCCGGAACCGCCGCCGGACGCCTGTCCCTGCTGCCCGGCGGAGCCTGTGCCTTTCTGTGCGGCGCGGGGGCAGCCCTGGGCCTTGTGGGGCTCTTCCTGTTCTCCCCCCTGGCCCGCCCGCTCCGCGTCTGGAAAGCCAACATTTTAAGGAGGTTTTGACCATGATCCTTCGTCTCTTTTCCGCCGGCCACGGCGACTATCTGGAGGTGCTCCGCCGCCGGTGCTGGCTCTTTGGGCTGTGCATCGTCCTGGGCCTGGCCGCCGCCTGCGCGGGCTTTATTCTGGCCTACATGGAAGCGCCCCTGCCCGACATGGCCATGGGCTTCTACGGCGGCTTCGGCACCGGCATCGCCGTCTGCGGCGTGGCGGGGCTTATCGGTACCCGCCGCACCATGAAGGACCCCAAGAAGCTGCGGGCCTCCGAGATCAAGGAGACCGATGAGCGGGGCCACGAGGTGACCCGCCGGGCTGTCTCCCTCACCGCGCTGGTGCTCATCATACTCATTTACGTGGCCATGATGGTGTCCATTGCAGTGAACTTCGCCGTGTTCCTCACCCTTATCGCCACCGCCGCGGTGTTTTTCGTGGTGTTCCTCTCCTCCGTGGCCTACTACAACCACAAGCTGTGAGCGGCGGTATGGATTCCCCCCGGCGGCTCAACCTCACCGTAACCCCTGAGCAGACCGGCTGGAAGGTGGACGAACTGCTCCGGGGACCCCTGGCCCTGTCGGGGACGGTCATCCGGCGGGTGAAGTGGCTGGAGGACGGCATCCTGCTGGACGGTGTCCGGGCCATGGTTGGGGACCGGGTGCGGGCAGGGCAGGTGCTGTCTGTGGTGGTGGGGGACACGGAGGTATCCGACGCCATCGTCCCCGCTCCCGGCCCCCTGGACATCGTGTACCGGGACCAGGACGTGCTGGTGCTCAACAAGGCCCCCGGCGTGGCCGTCCACCCAGGCCCAGGCCATTATTCCGATACAATTGGTAATTTTCTGATGGATTATTACAAAAAACAGGGAATTTTGGCGGACTTCCACCCGGTCCACCGGCTGGACCGGGGCACCTCCGGATTGCTGCTGGTGGCCCTCCACGGCCACGCCCAGGAGGTGCTCAAGGAGCAGCTCCACACTCCCAACTTCCGCCGGGTGTACCTGGCGGTGTGCGAGGGCACGCCGGAGCCCCTCTCCGGCGTCATCGACGCCCCCATCGGCCGGTTGGAGGGCTCCGTGCTGGCCCGAACCGTGCGGCCAGACGGCCAGCGTGCCGTCACCCATTACCAGACCCTGCGCACCGGGAATGGCCGCTCCCTGGTGCGTCTGGCGCTGGAGACGGGCCGCACCCACCAGATCCGGGTCCACATGGCCCACCTGGGCCACCCCCTCACCGGGGACTTTCTCTACGGCACCGAGGACCCTTCCCTCATCCCCCGCCCCGCCCTCCACGCGGCGGAGCTGGCCTTCACCCACCCCATCACCGGCAGGCCCATGGCCTTTACCGCACCTCTCCCCCAGGATATGGCTGCTCTGGTGCCGGAGGAATAACAAAAACGGGTTTTGAACGCGCAGATGTGCGTTCAAAACCCGTTTTTTCTTATGCAAGTCCGCAGTATTTCCGCCAGCGGCCGCTGCGCCACCGGAAGGTACACAGGATGCCCCGGAGGATCAGGTCCACGGCCATGGCGATCCACACCGCCTCCAGTCCCATGCCGAATTTAAATACCAGCAGAGGCGCCAGGGCGATACGCACGCCCCACATGCACACCAGGCTGACCACCATGGGGAAGCGGACGTCCTGTCCGCCCCGGAGTGCGCCGGTGAACACGATGGAGGCGGCAAAGAAGGGCTCAGCCACCGACACGATGCGCAGCACCATGGCGGCCTGATCCACCACGGCCTGGTCGGTGTTGAACAGCCCGGCCAGAGGCGCGGCCAGCAGGAAGAGGAGCACGCCGGTGCCCACGCACAGCCCGAAGCCCAGCAGGCCGGACAGGGTGCCGTAGGCCTCGGCGTCCTCCCGGCTGCCCTCCCCCACCGACTGGCCCACAAGGGCGGTGGCGGCGTAGGAGATGCCGTAGGCCGGCAGGTAGCACAGCCCCTCGGCGGTGGTGGCAATCTGATTGGCCGCCAGGGCCACGGTGCCCAGGTGGGCCACCAGGGCGGTCATGGCGATCTGGCCCAGGTTCACAGTGGCCCGCTCGGCGGCGGAGGGCAGGCCCAGCATGGCCGCCCGGCGGAGGATGGGCCCGTCGGGCCTCAGGCCCTCCCGCAGCCGCACCCGGTACCGGTCCCCCTGACGCAGGGCCACCCACACCATGGCCACGCCCGAGGCGGTGAGGGCGATGGCGGAGGCGATGGCCGCGCCCGCGGCCCCCAGCCCTGCGCCGGGGATGGTGACCGCCCGGCCAAAGAGTTCTGCCGGGCGGGTGGGGTAGATGAGAAAGAAGTTGAGCACGATGTTGAGCAGGTTGGCCAGGGTGTTGAGGATGAGGGGGGCCTTGCTGTTGCCCATGCACCGCAGCACCGCGGAGAACACAATGCCCGCCGAGGCAAAGGGCAGAGCGGCGGTGTAGCACCGCAGATAGGCCACGGCGGCGGGGTACACGTCGGGCTTGGCCCCCAGCCACAGGGGGATGAACCCGGCCAGCAGCTGATACACCGCCAGGGCAATCAGCCCGCAGGCAAAGGCGCCCAGCACGCTCTGCCGCAGCACCTGCCGCACCCGATTGTCATCCCCGGCGCCCACCGCGTGGGACACCTGAACGGAAAAGCCCACGCCCACGCCGGCCAGGATGCCGTTGATGAGCCAGATGGATGCCGCGTTCACCGACACCGCCGCCGTGCCCCCCGCGCCCAGGGCACCCACCATGGCGGTGTCCACATAGCTGACCATGGTGGCCAGGATCTGTTCCATGATCGCGGGCCAGGACAGCCGCCACATGGTGCCCATGCGGTGGCCCCCGGCCCGTTGTTTCCATTTCAAGCCTTGAATCGTCCTTTCGTCTCCGGCGTGGTGTCTTACACCCCGGTCAGGTCAAAATCCGGGATAAAGCCCTCGGTGGCCGAGAGCAGCTCCTGGGTGAAGCCGTCCAGGTCCAGGGCGGAGAAGTATTCCTCCGCCGCCCGGATCTCCGAGTTTCTGGCCCGGCGGTTGATCTCCGGGTACTCCGGGGCCCGGCCGCAGGGCACGTACTGGCTCATGAGGGAGAAGAGGACGGTGTGGGGCGGGAACTGCTCCGACACATAGTCCATCACCGCCTTGGCCTCCTGCACCCGGCCGGGCAGGATCAGGTGCCGGATGAGCACGCCTTTTTTCAGCAGGCCCTCCCCGTCCAGCTCATAGGGGCCGGTCTGGCGCACCATCTCTTTGATGGCGGCCGTGGCCTTCTCCGGGTAGTCGGGCGCGCCGGAGTACCGCGCTGCCGCGGCGGAATCCAGGTACTTCAGGTCGGGCATGTAGATCTGCACCTTGCCCTCCAGGGAGCGGAGGGTGTTCACCTCGTCGTACCCACCGGTGTTCCACACCACCGGCACCGGCAGGGGCTCGGCCAGGGCTTTGGCAATGGCGTGGGAGAAGTGGGTGGGGTTGACCAGGTTGATGTTGTGGGCCCCCTGGGCGATGAGCTCGAAGAAGATCTCCCGCAGCCGCTCCACGGAGATGGTCTTGCCGAAGTTGCCGTGGCTGATAGAGTCGTTCTGGCAGAACACGCACTTGAGGGAGCAGCCGGAGAAAAAGACGGTGCCCGACCCCCGGGTACCTGAGATAGGGGGTTCCTCCCACATGTGGAGGGCGGCCCGGGCCACCACCGGCAGGGACGGCATGGCGCACACGCCGTCGCCGGAGGTCTCGGTCCGCTCCGCGCCGCACTTGCGGGGGCAGATGCTGCACTTCATGGCGCTCACTTGGACTCACCGGGCAGGGTCTTGCGCCAGTCGGGCCCCAGGTTGCCCTCCTTCCAGTGCTTGCGGCACAGGCCGATGTACTGGTCGTTGGCCCCCAGCACCACCTGCTCCCCCTCCTTGAGCACATGGCCCTGGGCGTCGAACCGGGCGTTGCAGGTGGCCTTCTTGCCGCACCAGCAGATGGTCTTGATCTCCTCGATGATGTCGGCACAGGCCAGCAGCTCCTGGGAGCCGGGGAACAGGTCCCCCCGGAAGTCGGCCCGCAGGCCGTAGCAGATGACGGGCAGGTTCAGGTCGTCCACCAGGTGGGTCAGGTACTGTACCTCCTCCCGGCTGAGGAACTGGGCCTCGTCCACGATGACGCAGGCATAGGGCTTCAGGTCCTGGGGGGACATGGCGCGCAGATCGGAAAAGTAGATGCAGGGGTTGCTCAGGCCGGCCCGGGAGGCCACAAAGCGGGCGCCGTCCCGCTGGTCAATGGCGGGCTTCACCAGCAGGGCATCCTGTCCCCGCTCCTCGTAGTTGTACCGCACCATCAGGGCGTTGGCCGTCTTGCTGGAGCCCATCACCCCGTAGCGGAAATAGAGCTTTGCCATCCGTCTCTCCTCTTTCTCTCACAATTAGCCCATATCACATGAGCTTTTTCACCGCGTTCAGGTTCTTTCCGGCATAGGGGGCGTACCGCATGGGCAGGTCCAGGGTACCCCGGCGCACCACCGTGCGGTAGTGGGTAAAGGTGTCGAAGCCGGCCTTGCCGTGGCAGGCGCCCATGCCGCTGTTGCCCACGCCGCCGAAGGGCACGTTGGGATTGGTCAGATGGATCACCGTGTCGTTGACGCACACGCCGCCCGAGGGCAGGGCGGCGACGATGCGCCTCTCCAGCGCCCTGTCCCCGGTGAAGATATAGAGGGCCAGGGGCCGGGCCTTCTTCTGCTGCCGGGCGATGAGGTCGTCCAGGCTGTCGTAGGTCAGGACGGGCAGCACCGGGCCGAAGATCTCCTCCTGCATCACGCTGTCGCTCTCCGCCACATCCACCAGCACGGTGGGCTCGATGCGCCGGGCCGCCGGGTCGGTGCGGCCGCCCACGGCGGTCTTGCCGCTCTTCATCAGGCCGGAGACCCGCTGGAAGTGCTTCTCGTTGATGATCTTGGGCAGGTCGGGCCCGGCCAGGGGGTCGTCGCCGTAGAGCTGCCTGATCTGTCCGGCCAGCTCCTTCACAAAGGCGTCCCGCAGGTTTTTGGGGATATACACGTGGTCGGGGGCCACGCAGGTCTGGCCCGCGTTGAGGAACTTGCCCCAGGCGATGCGCCGGGCGGCCAGGGGGATGTTGGCGTCGGGGGCGATGATCACCGGGGACTTGCCGCCCAGCTCCAGGGTGACGGGGGTCAGGTGCTGCGCCGCGGCGGCCATCACCGTCTTGCCCACCACAGGGGAGCCGGTGAAGAAGATATAGTCAAAGTCCTGCTCCAGCAGGGCGGCGTTCTCCGCCCGGCCCCCCTGGACCACGGACACATACTCGGGCGGGAAGATATCCCCCAGCAGGTCGGCCACGGCCTGGGCCACGTTGGGCGCGTAGGCCGACGGCTTCACCACAGCGCAGTTGCCCGCCGCCAGGGCGGAGATGAGGGGCACCAGGGTGAGCTGCACGGGGTAGTTCCAGGGGGACATGACCAGAGCCACGCCGTAGGGCTCGGCCTCCACCCGGCTGCTGGCCGGGAACAGGGGCATGGACGAGGGCCGCCGCTTGGCCGCCGCCCACTTCTTCAGGTGCTTGCGGGCAAAGCGCAGCTCCCCCAGGGTCATGCCGATCTCGCTGAGCCAGGACTCGTAGGCCGCCTTGCCCAGGTCCTGCTTCAGGGCGGCGCACAGCTTCTCCTCCCTGGTCTCCAGGGCATGCTCCAGCTTCTTCAGCTGCTCTAGGCGCCAGTCCACGCTGCGGGTGACGCCGGTATTCCAGAACGCCCGCTGACGGGCTACCATTGCTTGAAAATCCATAGGTTCCTCCTGTGTTATGTCAGTGTCTCTGCGCCGGCCAGCCCCGCCTCCACCAGGGGGACAAAGGACTGGAAGGCGTTGGGCACGGCATAGGTCTGCCGCAAGGCGGGGCCGTCGGCCCACACCCATCCCGGCGGCAGGGTATCCCCCGCCGCCTGTACCATCCGGGCGGTCATGTGCCATTCAATGTGGGTGAAGATGTGTTTCCCCGTGCCGCCCCACCGCTGGGACGTCGGGATAATGCCCCACTGCTCCAGTATATCCGTTTTTTCCGCCAGCTCGTTGGGGTACTCCCACAGCCCGGCCAGCAGGCCCTTCTCCGGCCTGCGGCGGAGGGCCACACGGCCCTCATGGAAAATGAGGTACACCGTCCGCTCCTCCACCCGCCGGGCCTTCTTGGGGGCCTTGACGGGAAGCAGGTCGATTTTGTCCTGGGCCAGGGCGGCGCAAAAGCCCGCCGCCGGGCACTTGTCGCACAGAGGCGCGCCGTTGGGCAGGCACACGGTGGCCCCCAGCTCCATCATGGCCTGGTTGAAGGCGCCGGGCATGGCGGTGGGGATGATCTCCTGGAGGGCCTGTCCCATCCGCTTCTTGGTGGCGGGGAGGGTGATGTCCCCCTCGTCCCCGGCAATGCGGGCCACCACCCGGAGCACGTTGCCGTCCACCGCCGGGACCGGGATGCCGAAGGCGATGGAGGCGATGGCCCCCGCCGTGTACTCCCCCACCCCGGCCAGGGTGAGCAGTTCCTCATAGCTGGCGGGGAGGGCTCCGCCGTACCGCTCCATCACCTGCCCGGCGGCCTTTTTCAGGTTGCGGGCCCGGCTGTAATACCCCAGCCCCTGCCACAGCTTCATGAGGACGTCGTCCTCCACCGCCGCCAGGGCGGCCACGTCGGGCAAGGTCTCCATGAAGCGGCTGTAATAGCCCATCACGGCGGCCACCCTGGTCTGCTGGAGCATGATCTCGCTGACCCAGACGTGGTAGGGGGTGGGGTCGCTCCGCCAGGGCAGCACCCGGGCATTCTCGTGGTACCAGGCCAGCAGGGGGATGGGCAGTTGTTCCAGTTCTCTCAAGGGTGACCTCCGCGCATGCCAAAAAGTAGCTCAATAAAGCCATTTTTGCCGAATTATCGGACTTTTGTCCCATGGACAACCGCTGTTGCGGCCTGTCCAGCAGACATTATATAATGAAGAAAAACTTTTTTCAACCGTCCCAATCAAACCAACCCTCAAGTCCGTCTAATGGGTGAATGGAGCTCCAATTCAACTGAGAGGAGGGATCCCCTCTGGACGCCAACGAGTATGCCCACAAGGCCCACGAATACCGCGCCGCCCTGTACCGCACGGCGCTGCTCTATCTCCACAGCCCGTCCATGGCCCTGGACGCGGTGGACGAGGCGGTGTACAAGGGCCTGACCGCCTGCCGCTCTCTGCGCCAGCCCCAGTTCTTCCACACCTGGCTGACCCGGATTCTCATCAACGTCTGCAACGACGAGCTGCGCCGCCGGGCCCGAGAGACGGGCATGGACGAGCTGCCCGAGACGGCGGCGGAGGCCTTCGACAACCTGCCCCTGAAGGAGGCCATTGCCCGGCTGCCCAAGGACCTGCGGGCGGTGGTCATCCTGCGGTACTTCACCGGCCTGACCCTGGCCGAGACCGCCCAGGCTCTGGACATCCCCCAGGGCACGGTGGTCACCCGGCAGCGCCGGGCCCTGGCCCTGCTGAAACTGGAATTGACCGACACCGAGGAGGTGTGACCATGAACCGAACTGAGGAATACAACGCCCTGCTCCAGGAGCTGGAGCAGGTTCCCCCCGAGCTGGACGGCACGGTGGACCGGGCCAGGGCCAGACTCCGCCGCAGGCGGGTGCGCCGCTGGTGGGGCATCCCGGCGGCCAGTCTGGCAGGGGTGGCCGCAGCCTTTGTGCTGCTGGTCAACTACTCTATGCCCTTTGCCCAGGCCTGCTCCGCCATCCCCGTGCTGCGGGAGCTGATGGCCGCTGTGGCCTTCTCCCCCAGCCTGAAGCTGGCGGTGGAGCACAATTACGCACAGTATATCGGCCAGGAACAAATACAAAACGGCGTCACTCTGCGCCTGGAATACCTGATTCTGGACCAGGGACAGCTTCAGTTCTTCCTGAAGGCCTCCGGGCCCTGGGATTCCTACGAAGCCCATCCCACCCTGACCGATGGGGACGGCGTCCCTGTGGAGGGCAACGTCATCTCCTCCACCCTCTTCGACTGCGACGAGCTTGTGGGCGCCGCATCTGTCCATGTTTTGAGTGACAGCTTTCGCTTCCCCGACGTACTGCGGATCACCTTCCGTCTGACGGGCCAAAGCCACTCCCGCCAGGCCCCTGCCAGCACCCCAGAGGATGATGAGGAGGAGACGGCCCCCGCCTATGTGGGCGACTTTGTCTTTGAGGTCCCTCTAGATGCCTCCCACCTAAACGATGTGGTATCCATCCCCATGGGGGACTGGGTGGAGGTGGACGGCCAGCTGCTCCGCTTCGCTCTGGACAGCTATCCCACCCACGGCCGCCTGACCGTGGAGGAACACCCGGACAACACTGCCTCTCTGGCGGGCCTGGACTTCTATCTGGAGGACGAGATGGGCAACAAGTATGAAGACAACCCCTCCGGCTCGGTGGGCGGCCTGGGCAATTCCCGGATGTGCGACACCACCTTCTTCTCCAATCCCGCCCACCTGACCCTTCATATTACCCGTCTGGACTGGCTGGAGCCTGAGAAGGAGTGGGTGACGGTGGACCTGAAGCAGGGCGTGGCCCTGGACAGTCTGCCCGACGGTGTGGAGCTTGCGGTGCACCGGACGGGTGACTCCGTCCTCGAGCTGGCCCTGCTGGCCCCCTTCTCTCCGTCGGTCAATGAGGGCGCCACTGCGCAGTTCCGGATGGACAGCGCCATATTGAGCCTGGAATCCACCTCTGAACTGGTGTTTTATCAGGTGGGCAGCGGCAATTACCGCTCCCCTGACGGCGAGGAGCACGACTTCGGCGGCCACAGCGTCATGCGTGTGGAGCGGCTGTGGTACGGCACGGAGGATGAGCGGACCGTCCCCGAGGGCTACTTTGTGGAGCTCTACCAGCTGGTGGGCTATGAGGAGGACACCGTAGACATCGGCCTCCACTTCACCCAGCGCAAGGACCTGGACGCCCCCATCTCCGTGGCCCTCAAGTGAACTATAAAAAATCCCGCCGGGCGTGGAATTTTCCACACCCGGCGGGATTTTTGTGGATAAAATCAGCTTACTTCTCCAGCTCCTCCAGCAGCTCCACCGCCTCGCGGACCATGCGGTCGCAGTGGGGCTTGCGGGCCTCGCCCCGCTTGGCGGCGTCGGCCAGCAGCTGGGCGCAGTCCAGGCAGCCGTTCTTGGCCTTGAAGGCATCGGTCAGGGCCTTGGCGGCAGCGGCGTCCTTGCCGGTCATGCCCAGCACCATCAGCGCGCCGGTGACCGCGCCGCAGGTGGCGCCCCGGCGCATACCGGAGCCGAAGTTGCTGCCCAGGGCGTTGGCCGTCTCGGGGCTCAGGCCGCACTCCCGGGCAAAGGGGATGAGCACGGACTGGCAGCAGTTGTAGTGTACCGTGGTGTCCGCCCGGAGGGCGTTCACCTGTTCCTGTTTCGTCATGATTGTTTCCCTCGTTTTCTGTGTATGGAATTTATTCTTGATCCAGTACCATCTGGTCGTACTGCAAAAAGCGGAAGCCCAGCCGCTCGTAGAGCCGGGCTGCGCCCTGGTTAGCGGGAGTGACCTCCAGCCGGAACCGGCGGCACTCGGGGTGGGCCGCCATCACCTGGCGGAACACCTGGCTGCCGTAGCCCTTGCCCCGGCAGCTGTCTTTGAAGTACAGCTCGTCGAAGATGAGCACCTTTCCCCCGATCTCCGAGGCGTAGTTCCAGGTCAGGTAGCAGTACCCCACCGGCGTGTCCCCCTCCAGCAGCAGCAATCCCTCGATGAGGGGCTGCTCCGGGTCTGCCGCGTCCCAGAAGGAGCGCTCCAGAGTGGCAGGGTCCACCTGATGCTCCACGGCGGAGCTGTGGTAGAAGTCCGTCACCATGGCCATAACGGCGTCCCGGTCTCCGGGCGCCATGGGTCTGATGGTAAGCATCTTACCCTTCCTTTCTATCTGTATCTGTCAGTTGAAAATATCCGGGTTGTCGCTGAACATCCGCTTCACCCGTTCCAGCAGGGGCCGGTGCTTCCGCCGCTCCAGCCCCGGGTCGGCCTCCAGCAGCTCCTGGGCCGCCTGCTGGGCCTCCTTGAGCAGCCGCACGTCCCCCGCTAGGTCTGCAATGTGGAGCTGGGGCAGTCCGTGCTGCCGGGAGCCGAAGAAGTCGCCGGGGCCACGGAGCTTCAGGTCCTCTTCGGCGATTTTAAAGCCGTCGGTGGTAGAGGCCAGCACCTTCAGCCGCGCCCGGCTGTCCTGGCTGTGGGTGGCGGTCATAAGCACGCAGTAGGACTTGTGCTTGCCCCGGCCCACCCGGCCACGGAGCTGGTGGAGCTGGCTCAGGCCGAAGCGCTCCGCGTTCTCCACGATCATCAGCGCCGCGTTGGGCACGTCCACCCCTACCTCGATGACGGTGGTGGACACCAGCACGTCGATGTCCCCGGCGGAAAAGGCGGACATGACCGCGTCCTTGTCCTTTGGCTTCATCTTGCCGTGGACAAAGGCCACCCGCAGGTCGGGGAACACCTGGGTTTTCAGGGTCTCGGCGTAGGATGTCACCGCCTTCAGGTCGGCCAGGCCGCCGGAGGCGTCCTCCCCCTCGGGGCTCTCGTTCTCCTCTACTGCGGGACAGACGATATAGGCCTGGCGGCCCTCAGCCACCAGCTTGCGCACAAAGCCGTACATCCGCTGCCGCTTGTCCTCCCCCACCACAAAGGTCTCCACCGGTGTACGGCCGGGGGGCAGCTCGTCGATGACCGACACGTCCAGATCGCCGTACACGATGAGGGCCAGAGTGCGGGGAATGGGGGTGGCGGACATGACCAGAACATGGGGCCGCAAACCGCCGTCCGCCTTGGCCGCCAGGGCAGCTCTTTGGGCCACGCCGAAGCGGTGCTGCTCGTCGGTGATGACCAGCCCCAGCTTGTGGAATTCCACGCCCTCGCTCAGCAGGGCGTGGGTGCCCACCATCAGGTCCACCTCACCCGCCGCCAGGGCCGCCTTTGCCTTCCGCTTTTCGGCGGCCCTCATGCTGCCGGTGAGCAGCCCCACCTTCATCCCGGCGGGGGACAGCAGGGCGGACAGGGAGCGGAAGTGCTGTTCGGCCAGAATTTCGGTGGGGGCCATAAGGGCGCTCTGCCAGCCGCTGCGCCAGGCCAGCCAGGCGCAGGCGGCGGCCACCGCCGTCTTGCCCGAGCCCACGTCCCCCTGGACCAGCCGGTTCATGGGCCGTCCCGAGGCCATATCCGCCGCCGCCTCGTCCACGGTGCGGCGCTGGGCGCCGGTGAAGGAGAAGGGCAGCAGGGACAGGAAGGGGGCCAGATCCCGGTTCTCCACCGCCGGACCGGCGCCCCGGTCCCGGCCGGTGCGCAGCAGGGCCATGCCGCAGGACAGGAGAAAAAACTCCTCAAAGATCAGCCGCCGCCGGGCGATCTCCAGGGACTCCCAGCTCTCGGGGAAGTGGATGTTCCGGCAGGAGAACTCCACCTGAGCCAGGCTGTGGGCCAGGCGCACCTCCTCGGGCAGCAGCTCGGGCACCTGCCCGGCGCAAGCGTCCACGCACCGCCGGGCCAGCCCGGCCAGCAGGTTGTTGGAGATGCCCGCCGTCAGGGGGTAGACCGGCATGATGCAGCCGGTGAACCGGGCGGCCCCCTCCCGCTCGAAGACCGGGTTGGTCATCTGCCGCTGCCTGCCCTGCCGCTCCACTTTGCCGTAGAAGATGTAGCTCTCCCCCTGGCGCAGGGCATCCCGGACATAGGCCTGGTTGAAAAAGGTGACGGTCATCACCGCCGTCTCGTCGGCCACCTTCACCTTCACCAGCTCCAGCCCCTTGCGGATGTGGGACACCCGGGGCGTCTCCGCCACAAAGGCCGCCACGCACACCGGCTGTTCCTCTGGTGCGCCGTCAATGGTGGAGATTTTGGTCCGGTCCTCGTAGCTGCGGGGGTAGTACCCCAGCAGATTCTCCACAGTGGCCAGACCCAGCTTGGCCAGCCTGGCGGCCCGGGCGTCCCCGATACCCGGCAGCTCCTTCAGGCCGCTCTCCAGCGTCAGCGCCACGGTACTCCCCCCTTTCCAGTCTGTGAGGCCTAGTCTACCATAAAACAGGCGGCCAAACAAGCGTTCCCGGCCTTCTGATGTTAAGAATCGCCTTAACTTCTCATTTTCCTCTACTTTCCTCCTTTTCTCCGCCTTACCATCCGGCAGCCCGGATTAAGTCCCTCCTTCCCGCTCGCCGCACCGCCCGTTCCCTTTTACCGTCTCCCTTAGCTGTTTTTGCAGAAGAAGTATACGTTTCTTTCATTTTTTATTGTTTTTTCTCTCGACTTTTGGTATTCTGCTCTTTTTTTGCAGAGCACAATAAATTTCATTGCAAAATCAGATTGCAGTCTGTATAATGGACTTTAACACATCAGTCTGACTGAATCCGCGGAGCGCGGCGGCCTTTCCTCCGGGCCGCAGCCGCCGTGGGAAGAAAGGATGAAGCACGTGACAGAGCGTATATTCAACAAGGTACTGGTGGCCAACCGGGGCGAGATCGCCATCCGGGTGTTTCGCGCCTGCTACGACCTGGGGCTCCACACCGTGGCCATGTACTCCCACGAGGACATCAACAGTCTGTTCCGCACCCGGGCCGACGAGGCCTATCTGATCGGCCACAACAAGTCCCCCCTGGGGGCCTATCTGGACATTCCCGCCATCATCGACCTGGCCAAGCGGCGGAAGGTGGACGCCATCCACCCGGGCTACGGCTTCCTGTCCGAGAACCCGGACTTCGCCCGGGCCTGTGAGGCCGAGGGCATCAAGTTCATCGGCCCCTCCTCCGAGGTGCTCTCCCGCATGGGCGACAAGCTGGCCGCCAAAGCCACGGCCATCGCCTGCGGCGTGCCCACCATCCCCGGCTCCGATCGCCCCCTGAAGGACGCGGACGAGGCCCTGGAGAAGGCCGTTTCCTACGGCTTCCCCATCATTCTGAAGGCCGCCGCCGGCGGCGGCGGCCGCGGCATGCGCCGGTGCGACACGCCGGAGGAGGTGGCCCCCGCCTTTGAGCTGGTGCGCAACGAGGCCCGGAAGGCCTTCGGCAGCGAGGACATCTTCATCGAGAAGTACCTGGTAGAGCCCAAGCACATCGAGGTGCAGATCCTGGGCGACCAGTACGGCAACGTGATGCACCTGGGAGAGCGGGACTGCTCTCTCCAGCGCCGGTACCAGAAGGTGGTGGAGTACGCCCCCGCCTGGAGCGTGCCCCAGGAGATCCGGGACAAGCTCCACGCCGACGCGGTGAAGGTGGCCAAGTATGTGGGCTACGTCAACGCGGGCACCGTGGAGTTCCTGGTGGACAAGGACGGCAACCACTACTTCATTGAGATGAACCCCCGGATCCAGGTGGAGCACACGGTCACCGAGATGGTCACCGGCGTGGACCTGGTGCGGGCCCAGATCCTCATCGCCGAGGGCTGCCCTCTGTCCGACCCCCGCATCGGCCTGACCAAACAGGAGGACGTGCACATCAGCGGCTACGCCATCCAGTGCCGGGTGACCACCGAGGACCCGGCCAACAACTTCGCCCCCGACACAGGCAAGATTACCGCCTACCGGTCCAGCGGCGGCTTCGGCGTCCGGCTGGACGGCGGCAACGCCTACACCGGCGCGGTCATCTCCCCCTATTACGACTCCCTGCTGGTCAAGGTCACCGCCTGGGACAACACCTTTGTGGGCACCTGCCACAAGGCGGTGCGGGCCGTCAGCGAGGAGCACGTCCGAGGCGTGAAGACCAACATCCCCTTTATCACCAACATCCTCACCCACCCCGCCTTCCAGGCCGGCCAGTGCCACACCAAGTTCATCGACGAGACCCCCGAGCTCTTTGACATCAACATCGGCCGGGACCGGGCCACCAAGGTGCTCAAGTACATCGCCCAGATCCAGGTGGACAACCCCTCCGCCGAGCGCAAGCAGTACGACATCCCCCGGTTCCCGCCCGTCACCGGCAACCGGCCCGAGGGGCTCAAGCAGATGCTGGACCGTGAGGGCCCCGAGGCGGTGAAGCAGTGGGTGCTGGACCAGAAGAAGCTGCTCATCACCGACACCACCATGCGGGACGCCCACCAGTCCCTGCTGTCCACCCGGGTGCGCACCCGGGACCTGCGTCTGGCGGCCGACGGCACCAGCGAGATCCTGGCCGACTGCTTCTCCCTGGAGATGTGGGGCGGCGCCACCTTCGACGTGGCCTACCGGTTCCTCCACGAGTCCCCCTGGGAGCGGCTGGACACCCTGCGGAAGAAGATCCCCAACATCCCCTTCCAGATGCTCCTCCGGGGCGCCAACGCGGTGGGGTACACCAACTACCCCGACAACCTGATCCGGGAGTTCGTGAAGGAGGCCGCCCGCAGCGGCATCGACGTGTTCCGCATCTTCGACTCCCTCAACTGGGTGCCCGGCATGGAGGTGGCCATGGACCAGGTGCTCCAGGAGAACAAGCTCTGCGAGGCCACCATCTGCTACACCGGCGACATCCTGGACCCCAAGCGGGACAAGTACACCCTTCAGTATTATGTGAACCTGGCCAAGGAGCTGGAGCGCCGGGGCGCCCACCTGCTGGCCATCAAGGACATGTCCGGCCTGCTCAAGCCCTACGCGGCCAAGAAGCTGGTGTCCACCCTGAAGCAGGAGGTGGGCCTGCCCATCCACCTCCACACCCACGACACCACCGCCAACCAGGTGGCCGCCTACCTCATGGCCGCCGAGGCGGGTGTGGATATCGTGGACTGCGCCATCGCCTCCATGTCCAGCCTGACCAGCCAGCCCTCCATGAACGCGGTGGTGGCCGCCCTCCAGGGCACGGAGCGGGACACCGGCCTGGACCTCCAGCGGCTCCAGAAGCTGGACGACTACTGGGCCGACGTGCGCCTGCGCTATGACAACTTCGACCACGGCCTGAAGAACCCCACCACCGACATCTACCGCTACGAGATCCCCGGCGGCCAGTACACCAACCTGTATCCCCAGGTCATCTCCCTGGGCCTGGGCCACCGGTTCGAAGAGGTCAAGGAGATGTACAAGACCGTCAACGACATGCTGGGCGACATCGTGAAGGTGACCCCCTCCTCCAAGATGGTGGGCGACCTGGCCATCTTCATGGTGCAGAACAACCTGACGCCGGAGAACATCGTGGAGCGGGGCGAGGCCCTCACCTTCCCCGACAGCGTGGTGAGCTATTTCAAGGGCATGATGGGACAGCCGGCCTGGGGCTTCCCCGAGGATTTGCAGCGGGTGGTGCTCAAGGGCGAGAAGCCCATCACCTGCCGGCCCGGCGAGCTGCTGCCCGCCGTGGACTTTGACGCGGTGCGGGAGAAGATGCGCCCCTTCATGGGCGGCGACGAGATCAACATGCGGGCCATGCTGTCCTACTGCCTCTACCCCAAGGTGTACGAGGAGTACCGGCAGCACCGCAACGAATACGGCTACATCGCCCGCATGGGCAGCCATGTGTTCTTCAACGGCATGGCCCTGGGCGAGACCAACCAGATCAACATCGAGGAGGGCAAGACCCTGGTCATCAAGTACCTGGGCCTGGGCGACCTGAACGAGGACGGCACCCGCACCGTCCAGTTCGAGCTCAACGGCCAGCGCCGCGAGGTGGCGGTGCCCGACAGGACCGCCGAGGTGAAGGGCGTCCAGGTCACCCTGGCCGACCCGTCGGACAAGAGCCAGGTGGGCGCCTCCATCCCCGGTATGGTGTCCAAGGTGAGCGTCCAGCCCGGGGACCGGGTGGAGGCCAACCAGGTGCTGGGCATCATCGAGGCCATGAAGATGGAGACCAGCGTGGTGGCCCGTCTGGCGGGCACCGTGGAGGCCGTCCATGTTCAGGAGGGCGACAACGTCAAAGCCGGTCAGCTTCTCTTCACCGTCAAGCCCGATTGACCCCGTCTCCCCTGTGGTCTGTCCGTCGCCCTCCGCGCCTCCGGCGCGCCGCGCTGTGCGCGTCCAAGCGCCGCCCCTGGGGCGGCCTTGCCCCGGGGCGATTCACTCGTCCCGGGGAAATGGAGTCCGGGGTCCCCGCAAAACCTGTTTTGCGGGGCCGACAACGTCAAGGCCGGTCAGCTCCTCTTCACCGTCAAGCCCGACTGATTTTTCCATCAAAACCGGCTTTCCAAAGGAAAAAGCGCGCGCCGCAGATCTGCGGCGCGCGCTCTCTTATTGTCTTTTCCGGCTGCTCAGGCCTTCCAGTCCCGGATCTCCCGCAGGCCGGGCACCAGCACCTTAGCGCTGGCCTCCAGGATGATGCGGCCCTTCTCCGCGGTGGCACCGGAGGGGTCCCCGCCGATGCCGATGGGCTTGCCGTCGGCGGTCCTCCAGTCCTCGGACACCCAGCCGATGGTGACGCTGCCCCCGGTCTTCAGGGTCTGGTTGCCCACAAAGGCGGTGGGGATGCCGGCCTCCGCCGTCTCCAGTTTCACCAGCGAGGGGTCCACCGCCATGACCATGGAGGTCTCCATCTCACCGCCGTGGAAGTCGTAGACATTCCCCTCGGACACGGTGGCCCGCACGTCCGGGTGGCCGAAGGCGCCGGAGGAGAGGATGAAGGGGGAGATGCCCAGCTCGCTGCGCAGCTCCCGGCTGAGCACCTGGACGATGGGCGCGTTGCCCCCGTGGCACACCAGGAAGGCCAGCTTCTTGAATCCGTGGTGGGCCAGGCTGACGCTGATGTCGTAGAGCAGGTGGTAGTAGGTGTCCGGCCGCAGGGTGACCGAGCCGCAGAAGTTGCGGTGCTCGGTGCTCAGGCCCACCGGGATGACGGGGAAGGCCAGAATGGGAAAGTCCTTCTCCCCCGCCTCCTCCAGCGCCCGGCCCAGGTACTCCACCATGGCCTCGGCGATGATGTCGTCGGTGCCCAGGGGGGCCTGGTTGCCGTGCTGCTCCAGAGCGCCCACAGGGATGAGAATGATGGTGTTCTCCTTGTCCACCTGTTCCATCTCCAGGCGGGTCAGGTCTCTGTAATTCCGGATCATGCTTTTGCCTCGATTCTCTTGGCCACGCTGGTGGCCTTCAGGCGGTCGTACAGCAGGAAGCCCACCACATAGTTGAGCAGGAGCTTGATGAGATTGAAGGGCACCGTGGCCAGCACCAGGAACAGGGGCAGGTTCTGGATCAGCGGGTTCACCGCCCCCACGGCCAGGATCACATCATTCAGGGGCATGCCCATGGCCTTGGCGTACAGGGGCAGGGTGATGCAGGCGTTGAGCACGCAGGAGAAGGCGATGCGGATGGGCAGGCTCACCGCCAGGGCGGTGATGCCGGCCTTCCGGTCGCCGCCCATGCGCTTGAAGATGGCCCACAGGGGCAGGATGAAGAGCAGAGTGCCCAGCAGGTTGGCAAACTCGCCCACAAACATGGTGGTGGTGCCCACGGTGAGGAGCTTGATGAGGATCTTCACCACCTCGATGAACAGTCCGGGCGCCGGACCCAGCAGGAAGGTGGCGATGATGGCGGGCACGTCGCTGAAGTCGATCTTGTAGAAGGGCGGCATCATGGGCAGGGGGAACTCAAAGGACATGAGCACCCCGGCCACGGCGGCCAGCATGGCGGTGAGCACGAAAATCTGGGTCTTCTTCATGGATTTCATTGCAATGTCCCCTTTTCAGAGCCAAATTTACAAGCTCGGTAAACCCTCCGAAACCTGGGGACAAAAAAAGACTCCGTGCACAACCGTGGGGCACCGAGTCTCTGTTTCTCTCCATTTCTTCTCTCATCCAGACTATACTGTCGGTTTTGGAATTCCACCAAATCAGCCGCTTGCGCGGGTCGCGGACTATACCGCCGGTAGGGAATTGCACCCTGCCCCGAAGAATTTATTGACTTGTCGGGGACAGTATAGCACAACCGTCCGGCGCTGACAAGACAGATGACCAAATTTTCTCTATTCCGGAAAAGTTCCGCCGGAGGGACCCAGGGCCCTCCGGCGGAAAATCAGGGCGGAAAGGCTTGTCAGCCCTCCTTATCCTTGTCTTTTTCTCTGTCCTTCTTGTCCTTTTTCTCCTCTTCGGTCTCCTCGGGCAGCACCACCACTTTGATCTCCATGACACGGCGGTGGTCCACCTTGGTGACGGTCACGTCCAGGCCGTCGGCCTGGAACCGGTCCCCCTCCTCGGGGATGCGGCCGATCTGCTCCATGACCCAGCCGGACACCGTGTTGGCGTCGCAGCTGCCCTTGATGGAGAACAGGTCGTACAGGTCGGTCAGGTCGGCGGAACAGGAGATGAGGTAGCTGCCGTCGGGCTGCTTCTGGAACTGCTCGATGACCTCGTCGTGCTCGTCCCAGATCTCGCCCACCAGCTCCTCCACAATGTCCTCCATGGTCACCAGGCCCTCGGTGCCGCCGTACTCGTCCACCACGATGACCATGTGGGCCTTCTCCCGCTGGAGAATGCGGAGCATCTGGGAGATCTTGGTGTTGCCGGTGGTGTAGAGCACGGTGCCCATAAAGGAGGCCAGGTCGCTGATGCCGTGGTACCGGGCGGCGTGGAAGTCCTTCTCGTGGATGATGCCCACGATGTCGTCGATGTCCTCGTGGTACACGGGCAGGCGGGAGAAGCCGCTCTCGGCGAACACCTTGGCCACCTCGTCCATGGTGGCCGTGTCCTCCACCGCCACGATGTCCACCCGGGGGGTGAGGATCTCCTCCACCTCCATGTCGCCGAACTCAATGGCGGAGCGGATCAGCTCGCTCTCGTGCTGGTCCAGGCCGCCCTCATCCTCGGCCTGGTCCACCATGGTGATGAGCTCCTCCTCGGTGATGCCCTCGTCCTCCTTCTTGTGGAAGATGAGGGTGAGCAGCTTCTTCCACTGGGTGAAGAGGAAGTTCAGGGGCCGCAGCACGGTGAGGAAGAACTTCAGCAGGGGCGCGGCGAACATGGCAAAGGCCTCGGGGGACTCCTTGGCCAGGCTCTTGGGGGAGATCTCGCCAAAAATCAGGATGACCACCGTCAGCACCACGGTGGACACTGTGGGGCCGTAGGTGCCCAGCAGGTCGGTGAAGAGCACGGTGCCGATGGTGGTGGCGGTGATATTGACAATGTTGTTGCCTATCAGGAGAGTGGAGAGCAGGCGGTCAAAGTCCTCCTCCAGGTCCAGGGCCAGGGCGGCCCGGCGGTCTCCGGCGTCGGCACGGCTCTTCAGCCGCACCCGGTTGAGGGAGGAGTAGGCGGTCTCCGTGGCCGAGAAGTAGGACGACATGGCCACCAGAAAGATGAGAACGACTATCATGATAATACTGGCACTGTCCATAATGGAACTGATCACTCCTAAGTACTATGTATTTGCAGGGGGTTGCCCCGGCGTTTTCCCGTTTCTGCGCGCAAAAGGACAGCCCTATCCCAGAGGGATAACGCTGTCCTCAACACATGCAGCTATGCAGTTGGGTAAGGGAGGTTCGTCCACGAGTGCTCACCGGGTCCTTTCCTGCTTATTGGTACAGATGATATCACAGCCCCGCGCAAAATGCAAGAGGCGCATTTTGCCCCCATGGTCCGAAAAGTTTCTCTCCGGCAGCAAAATGGTTTGCCATCCCCTACAATTTAAGCTATACTAATTTTGTATGGCCTGCCGGGCGGCGCTGCCGCTCTCCAGGCCCTGATTCACACAGGGGCCCCCAACCGGGCCTACGGAGGTTTCTATGGACCAGCTGAAATTTTTTGTTCCCACCCTGTTCGGGCTGGAGGGCCTGGCCGCGGACGAGCTGCGCCGTCTGTCTCTGGCCGACGTGCGGGCGGAAAACGGCCATGTGCTGTGTACCGGCCGGCCTGGGGACATTCCCCGCCTCAACCTGAACCTGCGCACCGGTGAGCGGGTGCTGCTGGTGCTGGGTTCCTTCCCCGCCCCCGACTTTGACGCCCTATTCGAGGGCGTGCGGGCCATCCCCTGGGAGGAGTACCTCCCCCGTACCGCCGCCTTTCCCGTGAAGGGCCACAGCCTCAACTCCGCCCTCCACTCGGTGCCCGCCTGCCAGTCCATTGTGAAGAAGGCGGCCGCCGCCCGGCTGGGCAAGGCCTATGGGCTGGAGACCCTGCCGGAGAACGGCCCCCTGTTCCAGATCCAGTTCTCCATCATGAAGGACACCGCCACCATCATGCTGGACACCAGCGGCGCCGGGCTCCACAAGCGGGGCTACCGTGCGGTGGGCGTGGTGGCTCCCCTGCGGGAGACCCTGGCCGCCGCCATGGTGATGCTGTCCCAGTACCGGGGCAGGGACCCCTTCTGCGACCCCTTCTGCGGCTCGGGCACCATCGCCATCGAGGCCGCCCTCATTGCCAGGAACCGGGCTCCCGGCCTGGACCGGTCCTTCTCCGCTCAGAAGTGGCCCTGGCTGTCCTCACAGGCCTGGATGGACGCCGCCAGCGAGGCCATGGACAGGGAGTTTGACGGCCAATACGACATCTGGGGCGGCGACATCGACCCCAAGGCGGTGGAGATCGCCCGCTCCAACGCGGAGAAGGCCGGAGTGGACGACCTGGTCCGCTTCGACGTGGCCGACGCCACCCGCTTCCACCGCAGCGAGCCCTACGGCCGGGTGGTCACCAATCCCCCCTACGGCGAGCGCATCATGGAGAAGCGGGAGGCTGAGGGCCTGTATGAGGCCTTTGGCCAGGCGGTGCGGGGGCTGCCTGCCGGGTGGCGGGTGTCCGTCCTGTCCTCCCACACCGAGTTCGAGCGCACCTTCGGCCGCACCGCCGACAAAAAGCGCAAGCTGTACAACGGCATGATCAAGTGCGACCTGTTCCAGTACAACAAGCGGTAAGCCAGCCCCCCACACCGGGAGGCTGTCACAAAAAGGAGTCTGAAATGAAACGAACCGTCCGCAAGCTGTCTCTCCTCCTGTCCCTGGCGCTTGCCCTCTCCCTGGCCGCCCCCGCCGCCCTGGCGCTGGAGATCAAAGGCACCTACACCGAGGGCATGGCCACCGCCACCGACGGCTCCACGTGGGGCTACGTCAACGCCTCGGGTATCGTATCCATTCCCCTCCGGTTTGAGGAGGCCTCCGACTTCTCCCTGGGCGTGGCCCGGGTGAAGGAGGACGGCAAGTACGGCCTGCTGCGGCAGGACGGGCTGTGGCTGCTGGAGCCTCTGTACGACAGCCTGACCCCGGTGGACTGCGGGGTGTACATCGCCCGGCGGGAGGGCGTGTGGGAGCTGCTGTCCGTGGTGCCTGTACCCGGAGAGAAGGGTGCCTCCCACCAGCTGTATACCGGCGCCAGCTCCATCACCGTGGAGCAGGGGACAAAGGGCAAGGAGATCGTGATCCGCTGGGCCGACCGGGACAGCGCCCGAATCAGCCTCTCCTCCCTGCCCCAGGCGCTCTCCAACCTGGGGGTGCCCTTTGCATCCTTCTCCCTCCGCTCCGGCCGCATCGCCGCCTTCTCCGACGTGTCCGGCAAGGACTGGTTCGACCTGTGGGTGGACCTGGCCTATAACCTGGGCCTGATGGAGGGCCCGGGGGACGGCACCTTCCAGCCCTACAGCACCCTCACCGTGGGCGAGGCCCTGAAGATGGCCGCCGTGCTGGACAGCACCTACGCCGGCAGGACCTTCTCCAGCGGCGGCGACCCCTGGTACACCAACGCGGTGAACTACTGCCTGACCAACGGCATCATCACCGACACCACCTTCAGCAGCTACACCCGGCCCATCACCCGGGCCGAGCTGGCCCTGGTACTGGCCGCCACCGCCCCCGTCCGGGAGGCGGACGACGTCAACGACGCCGGCCGGGTGGCCTCCTCCATCCCCGACGTGGCCGGCGGCGACTTTGCCGCCAGCTCCATCTACGCCCTGTACGCCAAGGGCATTGTCAGCGGCAGCGACAAGCAACTGACCTTCCGGCCTGAGGCTGTCATCACCCGCAGCGAGGTGGCCGCCATGGTGGCCCGCATCGCCCGGCCGGAGCAGCGCATCCTCCTCTGGCCCGCCAACGACTCCCCCGCCTACTACCGTGCCGCCGGGGTCCAGCTTGTCTCCTCTACTTTTTCATAAGGAGCTGAGCGTGCTTTGAAGCACCTGTTCATCATCAACCCCGCTGCCGGAAAACACGGCAGCACCGACGCCCTCACCGCCCAGATCAGAGAGATTCTCGGCGGCAAGGGGCTGGACTACGAGATCGCCTTTACCAGCGGCGCAGGCACCGGGGAGACCCTGGCCCGGGCCGCCGCCCAGACGGGAGCGCCGGTGCGCATCTATGCCTGCGGCGGAGACGGCACCCTCAACGAGGTGGTCAACGGCGCCGCCGGATATGACAACGCCGCCGTCACCAACGTGCCCAAGGGCACAGGCAACGATTTTCTGAAGATCTTTGGGAAGGACTACCGGGCCCGTTTCTCCGACCTGGCCGCCCTGGCGGAGGGGCCCCAGGCCGCCCTGGATCTGATGGACTGCAACGGCAAGCTGGGTCTGGGGGTCATCTGCGCCGGCGTGGACGCCCGGGTGGCCGCCGACGTGTATAAATACAAGGCGCTGCCCCTGGTGTCCGGCGTGGGGGCCTACATCCTGTCCCTGGTGGTCAATGTGTTCAAGGGCCTGACCCGCCCCACCCAGATCCGCGTGGACGGCCAGACCCTGGACGGCCTGAGCACCATCATCTGCATCTGCAACGGCCGGTACTACGGCGGCGGCTTCATGCCCGTGGGAGACGCCCAGCCCGATGACGGCGTGCTGGACATGCTGGTGGTGCCCAAGGTGAGCCGCTTCACCTTCTTCCGCCTGGTGGGCAAGTACGCCAAGGGCCTCTACCGCCAATGTCCCCAGGTCATCCGGGACTTCCACTGTCAGGAGATCTCCTTCACCTCCCCGGAGGAGCTGGTGGCCGTGGTGGACGGCGAGGTCATGCGCTCCCGCAGCTTTACGGTCCGGCTGTCCGGGAAGAAAATCAACTTTTTTTACCCCTCCGACGTATTTTGGCGTGAAAGTTTACAGACTGCTAACAATTGCGAGCACTCATTTTCTGCAGCATCCCGTTAGAGTGAGAAAAACGGAGCTTTCAGTATTTTGAGTGAGCTATTTTTAAAAACGCTGGATTTTACCTGAAATTCGGGTGAAAATCCAGCGTTTTTTTACTTGCACATTTTGCGTTCCAAAGCTATTATTATAGATGCGTTAGCACTCCGGTAAAATGAGTGCTAAGACATGAGATAGTTTACAAATATATGCTTCATATATGCAAGGAGGAACCAGCTATGAATCTCAAACCCCTGGCTGATCGCGTGATCATCAAGATGGTGGAGGCCGAGGAGACCACCAAGAGCGGCATCATCCTCACCGGCTCCGCCAAGGAGAAGCCCGAAGTGGCCGAGGTCATCGCCGTCGGCCCCGGCGGCATGGTGGACGGCAAGGAAGTCGTCATGACCGTGAAGGTGGGCGACAAGGTCATCACCAGCAAGTACTCCGGCACCCAGGTCAAGGTTGAGGGCGAGGAGTACACCATCGTCCGTCAGGGCGACATCCTGGCCACCGTCGAGTAACAAGAAGCGCTGCGCCGCCGCGAGGCGTGTGAAGCGTCACTCCGGCGTCCCGGCTGCCAAGCCCCGTGATGGGACGCATTTCACCCTGAACTTATCTCACAAATTGGAGGTTTTTCATTATGGCTAAGATTATCTGCTACGGCGAAGAGGCCCGTCACGCTCTGGAGCGGGGCGTGAACCAGCTGGCCAACACCGTGAAGATCACCATGGGCCCCAAGGGCCGCAACGTGGTGCTGGACAAGAAGTTCGGCGCTCCCCTGATCACCAACGACGGCGTGACCATCGCCAAGGAGATCGAGCTGGAGGACCCCTTTGAGAACATGGGCGCCCAGCTGGTGAAGGAGGTCTCCACCAAGACCAACGACGTGGCCGGCGACGGCACCACCACCGCCACCCTGCTGGCTCAGGCCATCATCCGCGAGGGTCTGAAGAACCTGGCCGCCGGCGCCAACCCCATGGTCATGAAGAAGGGCATTGCCAAGGCCACCACCGCCGCCATTGACGCCATCAAGGCCAACAGCCAGAAGGTCAACGGCACCGCCGACATCGCCCGCGTGGGCGCTGTCTCCTCCGGCGACGAGACCATCGGCAAGCTGATCGCCGAGGCCATGGAGAAGGTCTCCAACGACGGCGTCATCACCGTGGAGGAGTCCAAGACCGCCGAGACCTACAGCGAAGTGGTCGAGGGCATGCAGTTCGACCGGGGCTACATCACCCCCTATATGGTCACCGACACCGAGAAGATGGAGGCTGTCCTGGACGACGCCCTCATCCTCATCACCGATAAGAAGATCTCCAACATCCAGGAGCTGCTGCCCATTCTGGAGCAGGTCGTCCAGTCCGGCAAGAAGCTGCTGGTCATCGCTGAGGACGTGGAGGGCGAGGCCCTGTCCACCCTCATCGTCAACAAGCTGCGCGGCACCCTGAACGTGGTGTGCGTCAAGGCCCCCGGCTTCGGCGATCGCCGCAAGGAGATGCTCCAGGATATCGCCACCCTGACCGGCGGCACCGTCATCTCCTCCGAGGTGGGTCTGGAGCTGAAGGAGGCCACCATGGATATGCTGGGCCGTGCCCGTCAGGTGAAGGTCTCCAAGGAGAACACCATCATCGTGGACGGCGCCGGCGACAGCGAGGCCATCAAGGCCCGCGTCGGCCAGATCCGCGCTCAGATCGAGACCACCACTTCCGACTATGACCGTGAGAAGCTCCAGGAGCGTCTGGCCAAGATGGCCGGCGGCGTGGCCATCATCCGTGTGGGCGCTGCCACCGAGGTGGAGATGAAGGAGAAGAAGCTCCGCATCGAGGACGCCCTGAACGCCACCCGCGCCGCTGTGGAAGAGGGCATCGTGGCCGGCGGCGGCACCGCCTATGTCAACGCCGTGCCCGCCGTGGAGAAGCTGCTCGCCGAGACCGAGGGTGACGAGAAGACCGGCGTGCGCATCATTGCCAAGGCCCTGACCGAGCCCATGCGCCAGATCGCCACCAACGCCGGCATCGACGGCTCCGTGGTGCTGGAGAACGTGAAGAAGGCCGACAAGGTGGGCTACGGCTTCGACGCCTACAACGAGACCTATGTGGACATGATCTCCGCCGGTATCGTGGACCCCACCAAGGTGACCCGCTCCGCTCTGGAGAACGCGTCCTCCATCGCCGCCACCCTGCTGACCACCGAGTCCCTGGTGGCCGACAAGCCCCAGCCCGCCGCTCCCGCTGCTCCCGCTGCTCCCGACATGGGCGGCATGTACTAAAAAATAGCCGCTGACCCTTGATACCGCTGGATCTTCTGTGGCTGGTGTCCCCGATTTACACCAAATCTACACCAATTCAGCGTTTGATAGGCAGAATATCAGCCCGCCGGTTCCTTTCGGAGCCGGCGGGCTGATCATGTTTATGTATCCACTTTTCAGTCGTGACCACAAGAACTCTGGTCGTAAATTCTTCAGACTGTAAGTATCTGAAAATCACTCAATGCCATTTTGGGGATAGCTGCTAACGGGTTTGGATCACTGACCCCTGTACGCGATCAGATGCCCATCGGCCGCTCTGGTTGAAGGCACTTCTTTCCCAACATATCTTATCCGCGCAGGATCTCTCTGACGATGGGAGCCAGCGCAGAGAGATCCGTGAAGTCCACCTGTTTTCCGTAAGTCTCCAGCAGCGCCTGGTCCTCAGCGGACCTCTGCCGCGCCGGCTTCCTGCGCAGGGAGAAGCACATTGCGGCCATCATGGCCCGGTGGCGTGGGGACAGAACGGCATAGTCAATACCGCCCCGGAGGTGGAAGAGAACGGCCCGCTCCGAAAGCTCCGGCGGCAGCTGCTTTTGAAGTGCCGCGCGAATATGCGCCCGGTTCTGCGGCTCCGCAGGGTCGGCCAGACCCACAGTGGCCACGATCAGCCGCTGGCCATCCCCGAGGGAAAGTCCTTTCATTGCCTGCTTGAGCCCCAGCACCCCGCCGGCATAGAGCGCCCCAAGATAGACAAGGATACTCCCCTCAGCCAGCCTGTGGAATTCCCCACAGGGGATGGCGGGCAGGCCGGTGAGCCGGGAGAGCTCCTCCGCATACCGGCGGGTCGTGCCGTATTTGCTGCCATAGACGATGAGCCCATCCATCTGTGAAAATGCCTCCCTTTGCACAGCGCATTTATCCAGCCCTGCGGTAAAATTTACGTTTACGACAGAGCGGCGATGATCTTCTCCATGGCGGCGTAGCTGGGCATGGCGGCCACCTGGGTGATCTCCGCGGCCAGGTGAGGGACGCCGAAGTGGTCTTCGTCGGCGTCCGTGCCGGATACCTCGGTGCGGAAGCCGTGATTTTCCCAGGCCAGGCGCTGGACCTCCTCGTCCAGCAGGGCGTCGATGCCCGCCTCTCCTGCCTCATCCAGGGCGATGTAGACATGGGAGGACCAGACGGTGGGGGTGGGATAGAGCAGCACGATGTCATCCTTCAGCTGCGCCCAGTCCTCCGGGTTCTCCACAGCGAACTCCAGCAGCTGGTTCTCATAGCCGGCGATCACAGGCTTGGCCCCCATGCCGGTTTTGAGGAACTGGTCGAACAGGTCAGAGGAGGACGCCTCCATATAGCCCAGCTTTTCGAAGATGGCCTTCAGGCGGGGCAGCACGGCCTCCACACTGTCCGCATCCGCCACCCCGCCGCACAGCACATTGGCCAGCAGCCCCGCGAACATATTCCCGGAGTTGGAGCGCACAGGGTCGGTGGTGCTCACCGCCACCGTACCGTAGAGCTCCGGCAGCCCCAGATCCGCCCAGGCGGTACCCGCCTCGATCTCCGCCACCAGACCGGCCATATCCATATAGTAGACCCCGTCCCGCTCCGTCACCAGTCCCCGTTTCTGGAACGCCTCCAGAATGGGACGGTGGGTGTAGAGGACGATGGGGGTGTTGAATACGATCTGGCTCTTGCCCGGCGCGCCGTAGAGCTGCTGGTAGTACTCCAGGGCGGTCTGGCTGGAGGGAAAGAGAAAATCCCGGCCCTCATGGTCCGCCGTGACCATGTCCAGGGAGCCCGCCTTGGCATAGTCCAGGGTGAGCCCGTAGTCCCGCTCCAGGACATCCTGTACCGCCTCGTCCTCCAGCAGGCCGATCTTCTCTCCCCCCACATAGCCCCGCAGAACGGTTGGCTCCGGCCGGGGGCCGCCGCCCAGCAGCAGATAGACCGCCGCCGCCCCGATGACAACCAGCAGGATGATCAGACCGATCCATTTTGATTTGCTTCCCATTGGAATCCCTCCGTGTTCAGCAGGCTCTCCATGACCTTCATGTCCGCCTCCGCGTCAAACCGCTCCGAGGCCATCAACTGGCTGAGCTGTTCCTCGAACCCAGTCTTCAGCTTGGGCAGAATGGCCCGCACCTTCCGCTGGAACTCCCGCACCTCGGAAGTCCCCAGCCCGGCATCCTGGAACTTCACATACTGCCCCAGGATCCGGCCCACCGTGTCCAGATAGTAGGTGAGGAAGCGGTTGGCCGACGGGATCTTCTCCGGATGCTCCCGAAGATAGCAGTAGAGGCGATCCCCCGTCTCCGTGAGGGCCAGGGCGTCCTCATGGGTCCGGACGTCCGTAATGCGGCCGGCGGCCGACCGGATGGCCTTCAGATCCCGCTCCGCCTCCTCCATCAGGGCCTGCATCTCGCCGCCGTCTGGCCGCTGGGCGAAATAGAGGGTGATGGGGTCCGCCCTGGGGGTCAGCAGAAACCAAAGGCCCAGATAAATTCCCACCCCCAGCGCGGCGCTGAACAGGAAATTCCAGCGCAGGCCCAGGGCCAGAACCAAAAAGACTGCAATTCCCACGCCCAGCGACAGTACCAGTTGCCGTAGCTGTCCTTTCTTCATCTCAGTTGTACCCCTTCACGCTGCGGAAGGCCCCGATCAGGTCCTCCCGCCCGTCGAAGACCCGGGCGTGGGTCAGTTCCGCCAGCTCCTCCAGCTGGGTGGGATCGGCGGAGCCGAACATGATGGAGAACACCGGCACATCCGCCCCGAAGGCCTCGTAGCCATCTCGGAAGTCGGAAAAACTCCCGTCAGACACCCCGTCCGTCAGCAGGATGATGGCAGGGGTGTACTGGCTCAGGTCGTAGTTTTTCAGCTGCCGCAGGCCCTCCATGGCGGCATAATAGATGTCGGTGCCGCCCACGGCCTCCTCCGCCTCCACCTGAGTATAGAGGGCTTCCAGCTCCTCTCCGTTCCCAACGGCGGTGTAGACGCCCCGGGGGTAGCCCTCAAAGGGGATGAGGATATTGACCTCGTGTTCCGAAGCCTGGAGCAGATTTTGCTCCGCGTTTTCCTGAATCAGGATCTGGCTCATGGCCTCCACCATCTGTTCCCGGCCAGTCCCCTCCATGCTGCCGGAGTAGTCCAGACAGTAGACCGTGAGGGAGGGCTTGCGGAACTCCGTCTGGTACAGATCCAGACACTCCATGAGCACATCGGTGGAGGGCATCCGGATGGGGGAGAGCACTCGGTCCGGCTGGATGCCCCAGTCGGCGCGGAACACGTCGGCGTTCTCCGCCGACACCCCCTCGTAACCGGTGCGGCGTCCGGTGCGCTGGATCTCGTTTTGCACCTCGTCGGACAGAAGATACTCCTGTAAATCCAGAAAGGCCTGTTCCTTCTCGGTGTCCCCGTTGTCCACATAGCCCAGGGGGGAGTCGGCGATGGACAGGCCGTCATAGGGGTAGAGGGCATACAGCGTCTCCTCCCCCCGCGCCTCCAGCTCTTGATTGGCGCTGATGATGAGGCACTCATAGTTCACCATGGCGTCGTAGCCACCGGTGAGGAACAGGTCCTTCAGCCAGTCAGAGCTTCCGGAGGATCGATCCACGCCGGAGAGCAGCTGGGTGATCTGCTCCGCCAGGCCCGGGGTCTGGAGGTTCTCCGACGTGATCACATCCGGATTGCCCAGCAGGGCGTAGAGGAAGCCGATGTAGGCACTGCACCCGGAGTTGGACTGGGTGGCGGAGGTCATGCAGAACTCCAGCTCCCCCGCCTGGATGGCGGAGAGCAGGTCGCCCACCGACACCTCCCGGCCCACAAAGCCCAGCTCCTCCGCCAGGCTCTGTCGGATGCCGAAGACCACCGGGGTGATGGAGATGGACTGGGCGTGCTTCACCCGGTACTGGGTGTCCCCGGCGGTGAGCCACAGGCTACTGGCCGGCCACACCGCGTCGTAGTCGATGGTCTCCCCCTGGAGGGCGCGCATGATGTCCAGGGAGCCCTGGTAGTCCATCTCGATGTTCACGCCCCGCTCCCGGACGAAGTCATCCAGGATACCCTCCAGCTCCTGGTTCTCCGAGCCGGAGAGAATGCGCAGCGTCACGTCACCGCCATAGTCGAAGGCGTGATCTCCGCTGGCGGAATCGCCGGTGGAGACTGCACTGTCAGACGGCGTCGGACCGCAGGCTGTCAGAATCAATGCCAATGCCAGGATACATACAGATAAAACCGCGCGTTTCATAGCAGCAGATCCTTCCTTTTCAGATGTGGTGCGCAGGCAGCGCAAGCCCATGCGCGGAATATATAAAATAATCCTAATCTACCATATCACAGCCGGCTTGCGCCCACTACCGCGGCGCAGTAAAATGCGTGTAAAATTTGTGCATCATCCTGGAAAATGAACGCATCCCCCATGTGCGGGCATGGGGGATGCGTTCATCCGTCTGGAAAATAGTCCTTTTTCATCCGGTGCAGCGACTGGAGACGCTGCGTACCTTCGTCTCCCAACCGTTCCGCCACAGCGACTGCCAGAGCATCCAGCAGGGCGGCGGGAGCTACCATAGAGTGATACTCCTTCTCTGTCCCCCGGTAGGCAAAGAGGCTGATGTCCGCCCGCTCCTCCGCGGGCAGGCAGGTGCGGCCCACAAAGGCCAAGGTCCGATAGCCGGCGGACCGGCTGTGCTCCAGGAGGATGCGGCCCTCCCGGGAGAGCTTGGAGAAGCTGAACAGCACCACCAGATCGTTCTCCGCCGCTTGCGCGAGTCCTTCCAGCAGTTCAGAACCGCCGGAGGGAAGGAGAGACACCTGTAAGCCCAGCCGCCGCAGGCGAAAATGGAGCAGCTGTGCCATGGAAGCGGAGGCGTTTTTTCCGTGAAGAAACACCCGCCGGGCAGAACAGAGAGCCTCCACCGCCCGGTCAAATTCCCCGGTGGAGAGCTGTTGTATGGTCTTCTCCAAGTATGCCCGCTGCCGCTCCAGCCAGGCTTGGGGGGAGAAATGATCCCCCTGACTGAGCGTGGCCGTCAGCTTTACCGCCGGGCCGGGAGACTGCTCCAGCACCAGAGATTTCAGCGCCTTGAAGTCCCGGCAACCCACATGGCGGGCGAAGCGGGAGACCGTGGCGTCGGAGAGCTCCAGCCGCTGGGCCAGTTGGCCGATGGAAGAAAACAGGAAAGCATCCGTGTTGGTGTTGATATAGTCCAGGATCTTCTGCTCCGCCCGGGTCAGTTCCCCGGCCGGGGTGGGAAGGTGCAGGTCCATGACAACCCCCTCATTCTTTCAAAATTGCTTGCAGCGCGCTGTGGAGCCGCCCGTTAGAGGCCAGCAGAGGCCCGCCCTCCCGGAGGGATAGGGGGCTGCCGTCGGGGGCGGTGACTTTTCCTCCAGCCTCCGCCGCGATGCGCATTCCGGCGGCGTAGTCCCAGGGCTGGAGAGACAGTTCCACATAGCCGTCCAGCCGTCCGCAGGCCACCCAGCACAGGTCCAGGCTGGCGCAGCCGGTGCGGCGCACGTCCTGACACCGGTCATACAGCGCCCGCATCTGCCGGAAAGCCGCATCCGCCAGCTCCCGGCGGCCTGGGACGGTGCCCGTGGACAGGAGGCTGTCCTCCAGCCGGGAGACATCGCTGACGTGGATCGGGACTCCGTTTCGGAGCGCTCCGCCGCCCCGGCGGGCGGTGAAGCACTCCTCCGTATAAGGATTGTATACCACACCAAAGACAGCTTGTCCACCCTCCGCCAGAGCCAAGGAGATGGCGCTGTGCCGGAAGCTGTGGATCAGGTTGGTGGTGCCGTCCACCGGATCCAGGATCCAGCAGGGGCGGCTCCAGTCCAGCCCCGTATTGTCCTGCTCCTCTCCCATAAACTGGACATCCGGAGCCAGGGCGGCCAGACGCTTCCGCAGAAACGCCTGTACCGCCACGTCCACATTGGTCACATAGTCCGTTTCGCCCTTGGAGCGGATGCTCTGAACGGCGGCGGGATCGGTCAGCAGTTCCCCCGCCTCCAATACCGTCTGGACGGCCCCCTCCACCAGGGAATCCGTCAGGGCGGTCATGCGGTGGCCTCCCGGGTCAGAATGGCCACGTAGTCGCCTCCCAGGGCATGGATCTCCTTCAAGGACCGCTTCAGCAGACAGGCGGTGCGCACCTGGAAGGTGGCGGTGTCGGAGAGATCAATGGCGTAGCGGCCGGCTGTCATCTCCCCATAGAGGGCGGGGACGGTGTCCACCTCCCGTTCAAAGACCGTGGTGACGCAGCCGTACTGCACCGCCTGATGGGTGTCGCTGCCGGACACCACAGGGATGCCCAGCTTTTTCCCCAGGTCATGGGTGAGCCGCTCCGTCCTCTCCCGGTCAAGAGCCAGGTCTTTCCCGTTCAGATCCAGAAATTTCAGGCGGCGGAGCTGCTCCTCCGGCAGTTCGGGCACATGGCCGGGGGCGCGGAAGGGGTGGCCGCAGCCCACCACCACCGGGTACTCCTCGAACAGGTCCATCAGCCGCTCGAAGGGGAGGAAGGTGCCCTTCTCCTTATGGGGTTCCAGCCGGCGGTTCAGCTCCAAAATGGCCTCCAGCGGCCCGATGGACAGGATATGACCGCCCTCCGCCACATCCGTCTCCATGCCGGGGAAGACGCGCAGGCCGTTCTCCAGCTCCAGGGTGTCCCCGATCCTTCGGCTCACCGAGGCGATGTAGCCGTACACATCGGCAAACTGGAGGGTGTTGAAGTGCTCCGTCAGGCACAGGGCGTCCAGTCCGGCCTGTCTGGCCTCGCCAAAGAGCCAGTCGGTGTAGGCGGTGGAAAATGGGAGCTTTTTGGCCAGCTTCCCGTGGGTGTGAAAATCCAGGCGCAAGAGAAATGACCTTCTTTCTTACAGCAGTGTGGAGATCAGGACGGCCACCGCCACCGCCAGGAAGGAGATGGCCAGGAACAGTCCATCGTTATAAGTGACCTTCAGGGCGGCCAGCTTGATCTTTTTCACGGACTTGTTCACCGCCGCGTACCGGTAGCCCCGCAGCTCCAGGGCCTCCACCGTGGTGCGGGAGCGCTTGGCGGTGTTGAGCATCAGGGGGTAGAAGGACTGCATGATGATCTTCACCTGATAGACCAGATACTTCACCTTGCCGCCGAAGGTCTCGTGAGCCGGGGGATTGCCCCGAAGGCGGTAGGAGAGCAGCACATTCTGGAACTCCTCCATCAGCATGGGCAGCATCCGGTAGGCGTAGGAGATGGAGAAGCTCAGCCGCTCTGGGCAGCCGTACCACATCAGGCCGTTGGACAGCTTGTCCGGGTCCAGCCCGGAGAATACCGTCACCGAGGCCAGGGAGATGGTGGCCACCTTCAGGGTGAGGATCAGCAGGGGCGCCACTGCGGAGGCGTCGCCTCCGAACAGCAGCGTCACGATAAAGAGATACCCTGTCTGAGAGAACACCCCCAGGGCAAAGAGGAACAGCACCAGCCCCGCCACTCTCGCCAGGAGGGTGGTGGCCATCACCAGCAGGAAGCACCCCAGCAGGAAGGGAATGTCGCTCACGAACCAGGGCACCAGGCCGAAGAACAGATACCAGGCCAGCAGGATTCGGGGGTCCAGGCCGGCGATCACGGTGTCATCGTTGCCATAGGCGTTCTTCAGCACCTGATTGCGCAGGAAGTCCATGGAGAGCTTATCCAGGATGCTCTCCGAGAGTTTTGCGGTCAATTTTTCCACAGCGGTCACGCCTCCTGAAAAGACGATAGGAACTCGTCGATGGTATAGCACAGGGCTCGCCTGTCTAAAGCCTGCCCCATGGTGAAGATCTCCGGCGGGCGGATGTCTACCTGCTCCACCAGGTCGGCCCGGGCAAAGATCTCGTCCCGGGGCCCGTCCGCCACCACACGCCCGCCCCGCAGCACAATGATCCGCTCCGCCCACTGACACACCAGTTGCATGTCGTGGGTGGCGATGATGGCGGTCTGGATGATGTCCTTCATATCCGAGAGCACCGCCATGATCTCCCGCCGGGTGGCGATGTCCAGATTGGCGGTGGGCTCATCCAGCAGCAGGATGCCCGGGTTCAGGGCGATGCCGATGGCCAAACTGGCCCGGCGCATCTGGCCGCCGGACATGAGGCGGCCGTCCCGGTCCGCCAGCTCTGTCAGCCGGAACCGCTCCAGCAGCTCCGCGGTGCGCTTCTCCCACTCCGGGACCTTCCGCACCTCCATGGCATAGGCGATGTCGGCCCGGATGGAGTCCTTGATGAACATCTCCTCCGGATTCTGGTAGACCAGGGAGATCTGCCGGGACAGATCCTCAGCCTTTTTGTCTCCGATGGCCTCCCCAAACAGGGACACCGTGCCGGCATTGGGCTTCAGCAGGCCCACCATCAGCTTCATCAGGGTGGACTTGCCCGCCCCGTTGGAGCCGATGAGGGCCACCTTCTCCCCCTTGCGGATGTCCAGATCCAGCCCGTCAAAGACGGTGTGGGGCTCCCCCTTCACCGAGCGGTAGGAGAGGGACACGTTCTGAACGGACACGGCGCTTTCACCGCCGGGAGCGGCGGGCGCCGGCTTTTCCCGGGGGATGTATCGCAGGCCGGAAAAAGCCTTCTCTCCGTCCGCCACCGTGGTGGGCAGAGGGACATTCGCCGGGAGAATACCGCCCTTCCGCAGGCCGTAGGCCGCCTGGGTCACCTGGGGCGGGAAGATATTGCAGGCCTCCAGCTCCTCCACCCGCTGGAGGGCCTCCTCCGTGGGCAGCATCCACCGCACCTGTCCGTCCTTCATCAGCATCACGTGCTTGCAGAAGTCGGCGATGTACTCGGTGTGGTGCTCAATGACGAGGATGGTCTTGCCGTGGTTCTCGTTCAAATCCCGGAGGACCGCATAGATCCGGTCGGCGTGCATGGGGTCCAGCTGGGCGATGGGCTCGTCCAGGATCAGGATGTCCGGCCGGAGGGATACCGCGCCGGCCAGGGCCAGCAGGTGGGTCTGACCGCCGGAGAGCTGCCAGACGTACTCCTCCTCCCGGCCCTCCAGACCGCACTGCTTCAACGCGGCTCTGCCCCGCTCCAGGTAATCGGGAAAGGCGTAGTTCAGGCAGGAGTAAGAGGCGTCGTCCAGCACGGTGGGCCGGACGATCTGGTTTTCAAAGTCCTGATACACATAGCCCACCTTTTGGGCCAGGACGCCCACGTCGTACTCCAGCGTGTTCAGGCCGCACACCCGGACGCTCCCTTCCATGCTCCCCGTGATGAAGTGGGGGATTAGGCCGTTGAGGACCTTACACAAAGTGGACTTCCCGCAGCCGTTGTTGCCAACGACCGCCAGGAAGTCCCCTTTCTCGACCTGAAGGGAGATCTCTTTTAGGGTGGGCTGAGGGGCGCCTGGGTAGGTATAGGTCAGGCCGTCGATCTCAACCGCGTTCATCTCAGTTCACCGCAGCCTTTTTCCCGCGTTCTTTTTGATGACCAGCAGGGCGATGATGGCCACCGCGGCGGCAGCGACCATGCCTACCGCCAGGGCGGTGCCGCTCTCGGCCCACTCGGCCTCCCAGTCAATAAGGGACATACCGGCAGTGGCGGCCAGTTCAGCCACGATGGCGCACACAAAGCCAATGGCGCACACGATCAACGCCTTGGGGCTGATGCCGCTGACGGCGCTGTCCGGGGTGCGGGGAGCCATGCCCAGCAGGGGCTCGATCTTGCCGTACAGCTTGGGTACCAGATACAGGGTGGGCAGCAGGCAGAACAGGATGCCGGAGAACAGCAGGTCGTTGAGGAAGGCAAAGCCCTCAGTGGCGAACACGCTCTCAGGCAGGCCGGCCACGGCCTCGAAGTCCTCCACCGCCAGCTGGACCTTCAGGATGTCCACCACGGTGCCCATCAGCAGCTGAGCGGCGGTTCCGCTGATGGCGGCCACGCCCACCATGACGCGGTTCTTCGGGTCCTTCACCAGCCGCCCGGCGATGTATACGCCGATGGTGACGGTGAGGAACTTCTCCAGCTCGCCCAGGCCGCCGAACTGACCCAGCATGATCTCGCTGAACACCAGCTCGCCGGTGGCGGCGCCCAGGGCGGCGGACAGGGGGTCGAACAGCATGGCCAGGGTCAGGGGGATGAACAGGAAGTACTCCACGGAGAACTCTACGACCCCCACCTGGAACTTGGGGATCAGCTCCGTGAACAGGGTGGCCAGCCCATACAGGGACATGGACAGGACAAAGATCATCAGCTTCTGGGACTGTGTGGCAGTCTGCTTCTGTGCGATACTCATAGCATATTTTCCTCCCTATGATGGTGTATTTCTCGCTCACACAGGCACAGTGTACCACCGGGATGTAAATTCTTCTTCCAAAGTCCTGTAAAATGTAAATAAATTTTCTTATCTGCCGTGCTATGTAAGTTCTGCCCTCATTTACATCCGTACCGCCGCGTCCAGGGCCAAAGGGGAACGCTCGCACTCGTCAGGGAGCATGGTCAGCTGGACGCACAGGGGGCTGCCCTTCATGCGGGCGCTGGCGTAGGTCAATCCGTTGCTCCGGGTATCCAGCAGGGGATGGTCGATCTGGGCCGGATCCCCCAGCAGCACCACCTTGGTGCCCTTTCCCACCCGAGTGACGATACCCTTGACCTGCCGGGGGGTGAGGTTTTGGGCCTCGTCGATGATGAGCCAGGTGTCGGTGATGGAGCGGCCCCGCATGAAGTTCATGGCCTCGGCAGCGATGACGCCGGTGTCAAAGAGGTAGTCGATGCGCCCACGCAGCTCCTCCTCGCTGCGCCGCTCCTTTTTCTTCCCCTCCAGATCCAGCAGGATCTCCAGGTTGTCCACAATGGGCCGCATGAGGGGGGAGATCTTGTCCTGCTCACTGCCAGGGAGGAAACCGATATCCGCGTCAAACTGGGCATTGGGGCGGCACACCAGGATCTTCCGATAGAGCCGTTCCTCCGCCTCCAGCACCTGCTCCAGCCCTGCAGCCAGGGCGTAAAAGGTCTTGGCGGTGCCCGCCGGCCCTTGGATGATGGCCAGGGGCGCCTCCTCCGCCGGCAGCAGCAGGGCCTCCTGCAGGAACTGCTGCCCCACGCTCCGGGGCTTGACGCCGAATGGGCGGACGCTGCCAAAGCGCAGGGCGGCCACCTTTCCCTCCCGGAAACGGCCCAGGATGGTCTTTTTCGGCTCGGTATCCGAGCGCAGAAGGACGAATTGGTTCTCGGTCAAGGAAACCGGCTTCCGCTCCCCCGCGCCGTCCACGGTATAGAGTTCTTCCGCCGGAGCTCCCTTTTTCTTGAACGTCGTGAGCAGGCTGTCCGGGATGTAGACCTCCGTCCGGCCGGTGTAGGGCTGGGCTCCATCCGGCAGCCGGTCGGTGATGAAGTCCTCCGCCGGCACCTCCATCATCTGGGCCCGGATGCGGGCGACCATGTCCCGGCTCACCAGCGTCACCGGCGCTCCCTCGTCCATGAGGCCCCGACACACCTTCAGCACCCTTCCCGCCCGGCTGCCGGGTTCTATCCCTTGGGGAAGGGCCGCGTCCACATGGTTGACCTCCAGGCGCACGGTGCCTCCACTGGGCAGGGTCACGCCTTTTACCAGGTCTCCTTGGAGCCGTAATCTCTCCAGGAAGCGGAGCACATGCCGGACGTTGTTTCCCGCTTCACCGTCAGCCCCCTTCCGATCATCCAACTCCTCCAGCACCGCCAGTGGCAGCACGATGTGGTTGTCCTCGAAGGACTCCAGAGCGTAGGGGGCCTGGAGGAGGACATTGGCGTCCAGCACATAGGTCTTCTGCATACGTTGCGCCTGCCTTTCTTCTTTGCTGTCTTATGACCATTGGGCGCGGCATCCACAAAAACAGCGCCGGTCCGCCCTGTAAGGGCGCAAACCGGCGCTGATCGTACTCTGTCGATTTTGATCGGGCTGTCTGAAACCGTACTCCATACTGCCGCTCCCAATCGATGCCTACCGCATCTGTGTTCAGTATAGCAGACGCCTTTCCCAGCGTGCGACGGTATTTCAGTAAAGAAACCGTCAAATCCATGTGAAGCGCGTTTGCTATGAACCCGGTTTCGTTCCAGACCTCCTCTGCCTACAAGAAATTTATACATTCCTTCTTTCGGATTTTACAGTCGTGGGATTATACTAAATCGAATAGGGAGAACGTACCGCTCCCTTTCCAAAACAAAATCGCAGGAGGAAACAGCATGAGAAAAGCAAGACGGCCGGCAGCCATTGCCATGGCCCTCGCCCTGGCGCTTCAGCTGGGCGCCGCAGTGCCGGCGGCAGCGGCGGACATCACCGCCACCGCCGGATATGAAAACGGTAATTCTTCCCTGAACCTGACCCAGATCGCCCGGTACACCTCCGGCTAGTTCAACGTGGACGGCGGCGTCATGGAGATCGTGGCCTACAACCGGGCCAACGGCTTTGCCTACGCCATCAACGGCCAGAGCGGCCTGCTGGCGGCCATTTCTCTGGAAAATCTCGCAGCCGGGAGCTCCGTCGCCCGGCTCAGCGGCACAGACATTGACGTGAAGGCCCTGGTGGAGGCGGCGGACAGCTCCTTCCGCTATGGGGACATGACCTCCGTGGCCATCTCTCCGGACAGCGCCACCCTGGCCGCCGCCCTTCAGGCGGAGGGGTACAACGACGCCGGCCGGGTGGCCCTGTTCACCTGTAATGCCGACGGCACCCTCACCCTGAAAGGGCTGGTGGAGACCGGCGTGCAGCCAGACATGGTGACCTTTGCCGACAACGACACCGTCCTCACCGCCGACGAGGGAGAGCCCCGGGAGGGGTACGGCGACGGGATCGCCGACCCCAGAGGCTCGGTCACCGTGGTGGACGTGTCTGCTCTCACCAGTGAGGTGGTGGGCTTTGACGCCTTTGACGGCCGGCGGGACGAGCTAGCGGCCTCCGGCGTGGTGTTGAAGAAGGGCGTGAACCCCTCCACCGACCTGGAGCCAGAGTACATCGCCGTCTCTGGCGGCAAGGCCTATATCACCCTGCAGGAGAACAACGCCATCGCGGTGCTGGATCTGACCTCCCGTACCTTTGACGGGATCTACTCCGCGGGCTTTGAGGACTACGGCGTCACCCCCGTCGACATCGACAAGAAGGACGACGCCTACGCTCCCAAGACCTACGGCGGCCTGATGGGCATCCGGATGCCCGATGCCATCGCCGCCTTCCAGGCGGAGGGCAAAACCTATCTGGTCACCGCCAACGAGGGGGACGCCCGGGAGTGGGGGGACGAGGATCTGGGCACCTTTTACCTCAATGAGGACGAGCGGGACTTCGGTGACGAGGGCGTGACCTCCCCCACTGGGGCCATCACAGCGGAGAACTCCGGCCTCACTGGCAAGGTGGTTTTTTTCAAGAGCGGGGATTTTGACGGTCTGGATACCGGTAAGGACTACCTCTTCGGCGGCCGCACCTTCACCCTCTATGAGGCCGGTGCGGACGGCCTGACCGAGGTGTTTACCAGCGGGGACGACTTCGAGGCCCTCACCGCCCAGTACCTGCCCGACTACTACAACTGCTCCAACGACAACGCCGTGGTGGACGACCGCTCCGGCAAGAAGGGACCGGAGGCGGAGAGCGTCACCGTGGGCACCGTGGACGGCCGCACCTATGCCTTTGTGGCTCTGGAGCGCACCGGCGGCGTCATGGTCTATGACGTGACCGAGCCCGCCTCCGCCCGGTACGTGAATTACATCAACACCCGGGACTTTGCCTCCGTGGTGGAGGGCTCCGAGGAATACGAGGACGGGGAGCTGGACAAGTGGGTCACCGGCGGCGACGTGGCCCCCGAGGGCCTGCTGTTCCTGGACGCCTCCGTCAGCCCCACCGGCGAGGCCCTGCTACTGGCCGCCTGCGAGGTGTCCGGCACCGTGGCCGTCTATCAGGTGGGTGGCGCGGCCCTGTCCGTCCTGCCCTTCACCGATGTGGATGCCCGGGACGTCCAGGCGGTGCGCTATGTCTGTGAGAACGGCCTGATGGCCGGCATCAGCGCGGATCGTTTTGATCCCAATGGAACGCTGACCCGGGGCGAGGCGGTCGCGACCCTGTGGGCGCTGGAGGGCCGCCCGGTGGTAAACTACCTGATGACCTTCTCCGACGTGGATCCGGCGGCCTCCTATGGTGAGGCTGTCCGCTGGGCCGCCTCTCAGGGGATCGCCGGCGGCTACGGCGGCGGCCTGTTCGGCCCGGACGATCCCATCACCCGGGAGCAGCTGGCGGTCATGCTCTATCGCTACGCCAGGCATGAGGGCTATGACACCGCCCAGGGCGGCATGGCTATTCGTGAGTTTGGAGACTTCGCCCAGATCTCCGGTTACGCCCTGGAGGCCATGACCTGGGTGGTGGAGGCCGGGGTGCTCACCGGGCTCGACGGCGCCCTGGCCCCCGGCCAGGCGGCCACTCGAGTACAGACTGCCCAGGCTCTGCTGGCCCTGTCCCAAATCGCCGAATAACCAGGCGCATGGAGGGGCGAAGGCCATGAAGAGCTTGGATAAGGAACGCCGGAAGCTGGAGAAGGCCGGATTTACCGGCCAGACGCTGGAGCGGGCCATGGAACTGCTGGAGCGGACGAATGCGTCCATTCTGGCCGAGCTCCTGGTCAAGATGGTGACCAGGCAGGAAAAAACGCCGTCCATGGCGCTGCACGAGGCGGAGATCAAAATGCGGGAACTGGAGACCAAACTGGGGCTCTCACCCAAGGAACCGTCCTAAAAAAGAACAAAATGAAGTAACGGGGAGTAGGCATATGTGCCTTCTCCCCGTTGCTTTTCTGTGCCAGCCAGTCCTGCCAGCCGGCATTCCAATCGAAGAACCGTGGGGCAATTGTAAATTCATACTTCATGCCGTCCAGCAGCGGTTCCCTCTCTTAGATTGCTTGCGGCGGCTCCACACCCAAAAGGGTAAAGACGACCAGAGCCAAAATCCAGGGCAGGAAGATGACCGGCAGAAGAAGCAGTCCCTTGTGGTTCTGATAGTGGTATTCATCACAGGAAAAGAGTTTACAGGGATCGTTGATGTAGTAGAGATACAGATACAGGGGCGGCGTGGACGGGTGCTTGAAATAGGCAGTGTACCTACGCTCCTCGCCTTGGAGCGTATAACGGTAGGTAGCGTGCCAGTTGTAGTGGCCCACATCCCCGGATGGCCATTTCTTCACGATCGACGCTTTGATGATGTGGTTTCGGCTCCTGGCGATGTCCCGTTTGCGCTCCCAGCTCATACCGTGGGAGAGTCTCCCATACAGCGGGACCGCGACAAAATACCCTCCGATCAGGACGGCAAATACCAGCGCCCATTTGAGCCAGTTGACGGGATCGTCTGTAAACATATGGATCAGTGCCTCTCGGATGCTCATATAGGACACTCCCTTACCTGTTTTCCCTTGGACGGTATAGTATTCCGGGGTCTCCGCAGGACAGATGCCTGTTTCCGGTACCTGCAGCCAAATCCGCATGTTGCAGCAGGCTGTGGGCATCAATCCCGCAGGTCAGCGTTCCAGTCGAAGATCCGCCCTGTCTGCGGATCGATTTCAAACTCATATTTCATGCCATCCAGGAACAGCTCTCCCTCGTAGCGGCCCCGGCCATCGCCGGACTCCTCCCAGATGTTTACGTCCGCCGCGCTGGCGCCGGGGATCTTGCCGGCCACGATGGAAGCGGCCTCTTCCGCCGTGACGGGGTTGCCGCCCAGGGCGTCCAGCCACTCCTCGTCCACCTCGTAGTCCGCCCCCACGATGCGTCCGTCGGCCATGGCCACCTCAAAGTCGTAGTCGCCGTAGTCGGTCTCGAACTCGATGTCGTAGAGGGGGATGCCGTTGTCGCTGTCGGTCTCGTTTTTGACGTTGTAGGCGTCCCCCTCCAGCACCCCGGCGTTCTCCAGAGCGATGGCCAGGGCCTCCTCCCGGCTGATCTCACCGGCGGGCGTTTCCGGAGCGGAGGACGCCGGGGGAGTCTGGCCGCCGGAGGGAGCTGTCCCGCCGGGTGCGGTATCGCCCGCCTGTCCGCCGCAACCGGTCAGGCAGGCCAGCAAAAGCGCCGCTGTCAAACCGAAAGAAAAGATCTGTTTCATCCTGCGCGCTCCTTTCTGTGTGTGCCTCCATCCTACCACGAAAAACCCCGGTGCGCAACTCAACAAAGGGAACGCAAGGCCACCCCACCCGTTTCTTTACCTACATTTGACAAAGATTTGACATCCAGACGGTCGCGCCTCCGTTTCGCAACCGCTAAACTTTACAATAGCGTTTTTTACCCTTTGAAATTTTCTGCTACGACCCCGAAAATCCGGCGGCGTGTCCGTATCCTTCTGCCGGAGGGGGATGGAGGGATGGCAATGGTGCGCACAGAGCACGACATCGTTTCCCAGGTACAATCGGCCAAGACGGATTCAGAGGCGGCGGACGCCCTCATCCGTCAGTACATGGGCTTTATCCGGTCGGAGACGGTGAAGTTTCTTCACACCGCCCCGGAAAACGGCCACGAGGACGAGCTGAGCATCGCCATGCTGGCCTTCTATGAGGCGGTGCTGGCCTATGAGAAGAGCCGGGGCGCCTTTCTGCCCTACGCCGCCCGGGCCATCAAAAACCGGCTCATCGACCACTACCGGACAGAGAAGCGCCACGGCAATGTGATCTCCCTCCACACCCCCCTGGGCGGGGAGGAGGACAGAGGCGAGTTGCTGGACACCATCCCCGACACCGTGGACCACGGGTCGGACTATGTGGTGCGCACCGCCAGCCGGCGGGAGATCCAGGAGTTCTCCGAGAAGCTGGCCCAGTTCGGCCTGACCTTCTCCGATGTGGCGGACAACTGCCCCCGGCAGGAGCGGACCTTCGCCGCCTGCCGCCGGGTGCTGGCCTTCGCCCGGACCCAGCCGGAGCTGCTCAAGCGGGTGGAGGACACGGGCAAGCTGCCCATGGGGGAGCTGTCCGCCGGCTCCGGCACCGACAAAAAGACCATGGAGCGGCACCGGAAGTACCTGGCGGCCATCCTGCTGGCCTTCACCAACGGCTATGAGATCATCCGGGGCCACCTGTGCCAGGTGGGCCCCAAGAGAGGGGGCGACGAGGCGTGAACTATCTGGTCATGGAGGTGCACCCGGCCTACGCGGTGGTGCTGGACGAGGAGGGCCGCTTCCTCAAGGCCGCCAACCTGCGCTATCAGGTGGGGGACACGGTGCGGGACATCGTGGAGCTGCGGCGCCCCAGGGGACAACGCCCCGCCCTGTGGAAGCCCCTGTCCGGCGTGGCCGGCCTGGCCGCCTGCCTGTGCATCGTGTTCTTTGGCTATTACCAGCCCAATTTTGTTCCCTACGGCGCCCTGCGCATCCAGATCAACCCAGACGTGGAGCTCACCCTCAGCCGCACCGACCGGGTGTTGGAGCTGGAGGGGCTCAACGCGGACGGTCGGGTCCTGATCGAGGGCTACGACTATGGGGGCAAGGACCGGGAGGACGTGACGGAGGAGCTGGTGGAGCGAGCCATCGATATGGGCTACCTCTCCGGCGGGGAGACGGTGTCCATCACAGTTACCAGCGCCGACGCCGACTGGCAGGCCCGGGAGGAACAGGCGGCCCGGGAGGATCTGGAGGAGCGGTACGGGGAGACCATCGTGATCCAGATCGGCCCCACTGACGAGAAGCCGCCGGTCACTGAGGTAGTCATCCCGGTGACGCCCCCCGAACCGGAGCCTACCCCAGAACCGCCCCCGGAGCAGACCGATCCGCCCGTTGTCCCGGATGACACGGACGACCGCCCCGGCAACGGCGGAGTGACCGGCTACCAGGATACCGATTACGGCCCTTACAGCGACGGCGTCACCGACTATGAGTCTTCCAACGACGGCCCTTATATAGACGGTGACACCGACTATGAGGATCGGGACGATGACCGGGATACCGACGATGACCGCTGGGAGGACGACGGCGATGATCGCTGGGAAGACGATGAGGACGACCGGGATGATGATGACGATGACGGAAATCGGGATGACGACGATTAAAGCAGAAAAATTTCCGCCGCGGCCCCGGTTTTGAAAACCGGCCGCCGTATCCTCCCTGTGTCAGCCGAAGAAGAGAAAAAAGTTTTTCCCAGACCCCGGTTTTTCAGCAACGGCTCCGTAATCTAAAATCAGAACACAAAACCAAACACCATTTTCTAAGGAGATGAAAGACATGAAACAGAACATCCACACCAAATTGCTTGCCCTGACCCTGACCACCGCCCTGGCCTTGACCACTCTGACCGCCTGCGGGACCAGCGCCGGCACGGCGGACCTCCCCGAGACCCCCGGCACCAGCGCCCCCCTTCTGGAAGAGAGCGGCGGCGCTGTGGGGACCGTCCTCCTGAGCGTGAACCCGGAGATCGAGATGGACTATGACGACGCGGGCAACGTGGTAGCCCTCACCGGCCGCAATCAGGAGGCCCAGACCCTGCTGGCCTCCTACACCGGCTACCAGGGCAGGCCCTGCACCCAGGTGGTGGGAGAGCTGGTGGATGAGATCAATGCCCTGGGCTACTTCGACGCCACCGTGGGCGGCCACGAGAAGAACATCATCCTGAAGCTGGAGCGGGGCTCCGCCTACCCCAGCGACCAGTTCCTCAATGAGCTGGCCGAGGCGGTCCGGCTGGTGGTGGAAGCCGACCAGATCGGCTCTCAGCCCGTGACCCTGGACCAGGACGACTACGACGACGCCTACGGGGACAAGGGATACATCAACGCCTCCGCCGCCCAGAGCATCCTCTCCACCCAGCTGGGCCGGGACGATCTGCAGTTTGTGGAGAAGGAGTACGACCTGGACGACGGGGAGTACGAGGTGGAGTTCGTCCTGGACGGCGTGGAGTACGAGTATGAGGTGAACGCCTACACCGGCAAGGTCACCGAGATGGACGCGGAGTTCCAGGACTATGACGACACCGACTATGGTCCGGGCAGCGATGGGATCACCGATTACGGTATCACCGACTACGATGACACGGACTACGGCCCCAACAATGATGGCGTTACCGATTACGACGATACCGACTACGGCCCCAACGCCGACGGGATCACCGATTACGACGACACGGATTACGGCCCCAACGCCGACGGGATCACCGACTACGACGACACGGATTACGGCCCCAACGCCGACGGCATCACCGACTACGACGATACCGACTACGGCCCCAACGCGGATGGCATCACCGACTACGACGATACCGACTACGGCCCCAATGCGGACGGGATCACCGACTACGACGACTGGGGCGATGACGACGACTGGTACGGCGACCCCACCGGCGAGGATCACTGGGACGACGATGACGACGGCTGGGACGACACGGACTACGACGACCGGGACGACGATGACGACTGGGACGACGATTGGGACGACTGAGCCCTTCCGCCTGCGCCACGAGGTCAAGCACCAGCTCTCTCCCCAGGAGGATCTGGTGCTCGCCTCCCGGTTGCGGAAGCTCTTTCCCCGGGACGGCCACGCCGGACCGGACGGCTCCTACCGGGTGACCAGCCTGTATTTCGACACCCCCTACGATACCGCCCTCCGGGAGAAGCTGGACGGGGTGAACCGGCGGGAGAAGTTCCGCCTGCGATACTACGGGGAGCGCCCGGATTTTCTCAAGCTGGAGAAAAAATTTAAGGTGAATGGCCTGTGCGGCAAGCGATCCGCCCACCTGACCTTGGAGGAGGCGGAGCGGCTACTCTCCGGGGAGGACGCCTTCCTTCTGGAGCGGGGTGAGCCCCTGCTGTCGGAGCTGTACCACAAGCTCCATGGGACGCTGTTGCGGCCCAGGACGGTGGTGTGCTATGACCGGGAGGCCTTCCTGTACGCCCCCGGAAATGTCCGAGTGACCCTGGATCGGAACCTGCGCACCTGCGGGGACAGCGCCGGCTTCCTGTCCCCCGGTTTGTTCCCTCTGAAACCTCTGGACGCTTTGACGGTACTGGAGGTCAAGTACGACGCCTTTCTCCCCGACCTGGTGCGCCTGGCCGTCCAGACGCCGGACCGCCGGGCGGGGGCCTGTTCCAAATACGCCCTGTGCCGGCGGTTTGACTGAGAACGAAAAAAAGAGGAGTGGCTGCCATGCCCACGTTCACCTTTCAGGACATCTTCAAATCCAGCTTTCTGGAGCGGCTGGATGCGGTCTCCCTGCCGGACGCCGCCATCGCCCTGGCACTGGCCTTTTGCCTGGGCCTGTTCATCTTCCTGGTCTATAAAAAATGCTACGCCGGCGTCATGTACGCCCCCAGCTTCGGGGTGACCCTCATCGCCCTCACCCTCATCACCACCCTGTTGATCCTGGCGGTGACCAGCAACATCGTCCTCTCCCTGGGCATGGTGGGCGCCCTGTCCATCGTCCGCTTCCGCACCGCCATCAAGGAGCCCATGGATATCGCCTTCCTGTTCTGGGCCATCGCGGCGGGCATCGTGCTGGCGGCGGGGCTCATCCCCCTGGCGGTGGTGGGTAGCCTATTTGTGGGGGTGGTGCTGCTGGTGTTCTCCCGGCAGAAGAACGGGGAGTCCCCCTACATCCTGGTGATCCACTGCGCCGACCAGGATGTGGAGGGACAGGTGCGGGCCCTGGTGGAGGCCCGAGTGCGGCGGCTGAATCTCAAGAGCAAGAGCGTGGCCCCGGGCCAGATCGAGCTGAACTATGAGGTGCGCCTACGGGACGCCGACACAGAGTTCGTCAATGAGCTGGGGGCCATGGAGGGTGTGGGGAACGTGGTTCTGGTCTCCTACAACGGGGACTACATGGGGTGAGGCCATGATCCGCCACCGGCATATCGACCGCATCTGCGCCGCGGCCATCCTGCTGGCCCTGATCCTCACCGGCCTGCTTTGCTTCGGGGAGGTTCTTGGCCTCCGGCCAGCCAGCGCCGCGCCCGGGTATGCCTCCCGCCTCTTTGACGACGACCGGGTTCACACGGTGGACCTGCGGGTGGAGGACTGGGCGGCCTTTCTGGAAAACGCCCCGGCGGAGGAATATATCCCCTGTACCGCGGTCATCGACGGGGAGGAATTTTACCAAGTGGGCCTGCGGGCCAAGGGGAACAACTCCCTCCGGCTGACGGAGGAGTACGGCCTGTCCCGGTACAGCCTGAAGCTGGAATTCGACCACTATGTGGACGGCGGGAATTACCACGGACTGGACAAGCTCTCCCTGGATGCCTCCTTCCAGGACAACAGCTACCTCAAGACCTACCTGGCCTACCACATGATGGCCTACATGGAGGCGCCGGCCCCTCTGTGCAGCTATGCCTGGGTGACGGTGAACGGCGCCCCCTGGGGGCTGTTCCTGGCCATCGAGGAACCGGAGGAGGCTTTTGCCCGGCGGAACTTCGGCCCGGATCACGGAGCGCTCTATAAGCCGGACTACCACTCCCTGAACGCGGAGAACGCCGACGTGGCCCTGTGGTACACAGGGGACGATCCCGCCCTCTACCCCAATATTTTCGACAACGCCAAGTTCTCCACCGACGGGGCGGACCGGGAGCGGCTGATCCAGGCCCTGCGGGTGCTGTCCACCGGGGAGGACCTGGAGACAGCAATCAACGTGGACGAGGTGCTACGGTATTTTACCGTCCAGGTGTTCGTCATGAACTGGGACAGCTACCTGGGCCACACCGGACACAACTACTTCCTCTATGAGGAGGACGGGGTGATCTCCATCCTGCCCTGGGACTACAACCTGGCCTTCGGCACCTACGCCCTGGGCATGACCGATCCCATCCGGGACCCCGACGTACTGATCAACTGGCCCATCAACACCCCCGCCCGGGGGGAGACCATGCTGAAACGCCCCCTCTATCACAATCTGATGAAAAACAACGACTATTTTGCTCGGTATCACGCCTATTTCGACCATCTGCTCACGGAGTATTTCGAGAGCGGCCGGTATGAGGCGGTCATCCGGCAGACCCAGGCCATGATCGCCCCCTATGTCCAGGCCGACCCCACCGCCTTCTGCTCCTATGAGGACCACCTGCTGGCGGTGGACACCCTGCTGGAGGTGTGCCGCCTGCGCTCGGAGAGCGTCCGGGGACAGTTGGAAGGAGACTATCCCGCCACCCTGGCCCAGTGGGCGGAACGCCCGGTGTTCGGGGTGGACGCTTCCCATGTGGACCTGCGGGCCCTGGGGGATTTCGATGACCTGGAGGCGGCAAGGGAGCGGCAGGATGAGGCCGCGGCGGTGGTGGAGTGACGCAGGGAAAGAACATGGAATGAGTTTCAGAACAGATCCACGCCAATTTGGTGCTTGATAAACGAAAAAATCAGGCCGCCGGTTCCTTTCGGAACCGGCGGCCTGATTGCAATTTCACCGTTGTCACATTTCCGCCAGATAATACCGCAGGTTCTTCGCCGTTCCTTGCTTTTCCAGCAGGCCGTCCCGGGTCATCTCCCGCAACAGCAGGATCGCCGTGGCCTGGGAGACGCCCAGCGCCGCCTCCACGTCCTTCCGGACGACCCAGCCGTTCTCTCTGCACAGCCCGATGACCTTCTGCACCCGGGCCTCTCTCTTGCCCAAACTGGTGGCTGGCCGGGCAGGCGGGGTATTTTCTGCTTCGCGGCTGAAATTCAGGTTCGGCAGGGTGATCTTGAAGGCATGGTCGGTGGCCTCGATAGCCGGCTGCACCGCCGCGCCGGCGTAGCACTCGTGGATACGGAGAATGCCGGTTCCGTAGGCCTCGATCAGCCGCAGGCGGTAGAAGATGTTGGCCAGGTCAGGGTTACGCAGCACTGATACGCCCAGGCGGATGTCCTCCAGCCCGATGCCCCTGGCCAGGCCGCCGATGGTGACGAACTCGATCCGATCCTCAAAGATACTAATAAGGGTAGGGCCGCTGAAGGCGTAGTCCCGGTGGACCAGGGCGTTGAGCAGCGCCTCCCGCACGGCCTCGGGCGGGTAGTCCCGGATATCCACCCGGTCCAGGCCGGAGAACTCCGCCCGGGTGCGGTTGAATCGGTCGATATAGCCGTAGGCATCCTCCAGTTGCTGGAGCAGAGAGCCGGTCAGCTCCTGCCGGTCCTTGAAGACCGACTTTTTGCTGCCCTCGAAGACCGCCAGCTTGACGGTGTGGTTGCACTGGTCTGAGAGCAGGAATGCCAGGTTGGTGTATGTACCGTCCGGACCGATCAGATGGAGCGTGCGCATCTGAGACGGGCCGAAGGCCACGTTCCGGCTCCGGAAAAACGCCGAGGCCTGCTCAAAGGTGAGTCGCTGCTCCAGGGAGCGGGCGGCCTCGTAGCTGTCGCCGCTGGTCTCCTTGATCATGTCCAGAATTGCCGCTTCGCTGGCGGGGACGGTGGAGGCCCCTTGACGGACAAAGACACCCTCCGGGCGGATACCCTTGCTGTGGAGGTAGTAAGGCCGGGCCGTTCCCCGCTGGACCCGGACGCAGATCACCGGCTTTCCCTCCATGGTCTCACAGCGGCACTCCAGGAACATCGTCAGGTCCGGGCGCACGGCGTCCCGGATGGCGTTGGTGACCCGGAGCATGGTGCCGTCTGCGTCGTCCACGCCGCGCACCGTGCCGTCGTCCTCAATGCCCACATAGAGGGTGCCGCCGTCGCAGTTGGCGAAGGCGATGGCGGTATTCTTGATGTCGTCCACATACTCCCGCTTCAGCTCGGTCGTTTTGTTTTCCGTGAACATGATGAACCTCCCACAAGCAATCTAATAATCTGATAATTATTATATTAGATTTCCGCGGGATTGCAAGGGGATTTTGTCTCCATGGAGCTATTTTATTGGACCATGCCGCTCAGGCTGTGAACGCAAAAGTCCTCGTACAGCGTATCTGGTTTTCTGATTTGCGTTCAGCGTAGACCTAATGTCGAGCCGCGGTTTTCCGCGCCGCCGAAGGTTTGCGCTGAACGTATTTTTGCGCCCGGCTGAAATTTTCCAAAAAAGTTTTTCTAAGGGGGCAAAAACAGGGAGCCTTTTCTCCATTTATTATGAAAGGGCAATCACGGGCGCCTCCGCCGGCAGGAGTTTTGAAAAATTTTTGCCGGGAAGGGGTGAAAATACTCCCTTCATTTCTACATGCTTAATGAAGGGGCTTTTCAGGAGGCTTCCCGCCCCGAGCCCTTATCCTGTTATGAGAGAAGGTCTTTCCCATGAAATCACACGATCCGATCCGCAGCGAACGGCGCCTGTTGGAGGCTCTCCGGGCCGCGGAGACAGCGGCGCTCGCCCTGCGGGACTACGCCGCCTCCGTTCTGCCGCCGGGACCGTCTGCAGCGGGAGGCCCATCCATCGGCGAGGAGACTCCCGCCAGAGTGGAACTGCTGGAGGACAGCTGGCTGGCCGTCACCCTGGAAGCCGTTCTGCCCCGCCGGGGCGACAGCGACCGCAGCCGCTTCCTGGCCCACTCCCTGCGCGCAGCCATCCGCCGGGCGTTCCCGGACCGGCTGCCGCCCAAGTTCCACATCTGCGTCCTGGCCTATGAACATATCTACGGCCCGGGCCGCCGCTTTTTGGACCACGACAACCTGGAGCTGAAGCACTGCCAGGATGTGCTGGAGGCGGCGTTCCTCACCAACGATACCTCCGCCCTCTGCTCCGCCTTCCAGTGCAGCCACCGGGGCGAACGGAACGCCACCCGCATCTGGGTCCTGCCCGCCGAGGCGTTCCCCAAGTGGCTGGAGAGCCATCGGGAGTCCTGGGCCGGACCACCGGAAACCTGAAACAATAGCGGAAAAATGATCCGAAAAAACATACCGATTTCTGATTTTTCGCGCCTGCAGATTTTCGGTGCCGCTTTTTGGCCGGAAAGCCAGTATCCCCAAGGGGGCCGGCCGCGGACTTCCAACGCCGTTGGGATCTTTATGGTTTTGAGGCAGTGCGGCAGCGGCAGTCTGTCGGACAGAGCCTGTGCCGGACAGATCCCGCGGGGAATGGCGGCAGTCTGGGCAAGGAGCTCAGTGTGAAAAGAGCCGCGGGCTGTAGAGATCGCAGTACTTAAGATATGAGGATGATACAAGATGAAATGGAATACAGAATATTTTGGCTTTCGCCTGCTGGTGTTCGTGGGGTTCTGCGGCGAGGTGCCGGTGGCGCTGCTGCGGAAGGCGAGCGGCTGCTATGACTATCGCCGGCGGGTGGTAACGGAGCTGGTGCGGACGGGATATCTGAAGGAGCGGAAGTTCCGGGGAGAGCGCCGCCGTGTGGTCCGCTCCCTGTCTCTGACCAGCAGGGGGCTGAACCAGATCCAACACCTCTCTCCCGGCCGGGCGGAACAGATCCGGGCACGCCTGCTGGCTCCGGCCGACGGCCAGGGGGACTGGAGACGGACCCAGCGGCTCCACCGGAACGCCGCCTGCCTGCTGCTGGCCCACCAGCTGGGGGCACGATGGGTCCCGGGCAGGCGCAGGGACGACGCCAGGCGGAAGGAGCTGGTCTATTACAGCGCCTATGAGCTGAACAAGGTCTGCGGCAAGGACAACAAGTCCGCCCGGGTGTCCGGGGTGCTGCTGACGCCTGGCGGGCGCTATTACGCCCTCTATTACCTGGGCCGCCGGAATATGCGGTGGAACCCCGAGACGGAACTGCTGTTCCGGGATCAGTTCGAGCAGTCGGAGGCCGGGGCCGGCTTTTACTACAATGGTAGCATCCTGCTGGGGGAAGCGTGGGAGCAGGCCGCCGATCTGGTGCCCCACGCGCTGAACCCGCGCAGCCGCCTGATCCGCTTTGCCCGGGAGGACTTCTTCTATTACATCGCCTTTGACGCAAACGGACGCCGACTGCTCCGGACGATCCTGGACGAGCACTGCCTCTACCGGCTCCAGCAGTACCTGCTGCGGGAGGCGCACTGCCCGGTCACCAACGAGCCTGTGTACCTGTTCCCCCTGGAGCTGCTGGCGGGATTCTATCAGCTACCGGGGGAGCGGCAATACCACGTCCGGCCGGGTCTGGGCTGGTTCTTCGATTTCCAGATGCCCGCCATAGAGCGGCTGTGCAACACCGGGGCGGAGTTGGTCTCCCTGCCCGGCAGCCTGCTGGCCGGTCTGGACCGGAAGGAGGGGGAGCGGAATGGATCGTGAGAAGATCATCACCGCCGCCGAGCTGATGGATATGCAGTTCCTGCCCCGTTCCACGGTGGTGGACGGGATGCTCCCCGCCGGGTGCTACATTCTGGCGGGAGCCCCCAAGGTGGGCAAGTCCTTCCTCATGGCCCAGCTGTGCTGGTGTGTGGCTACAGGGACCCCCTTCCTGGGACAGCCCACCCACCGCTCCCAGGTGCTGTATCTGTCTCTGGAGGACACGGGGGAGCGCGTCCAGGGCAGGCTGATCCGGATGTTCGGTGTGGAGCACCCAGTGGGACGCCTCCATCTGAAATTTGGAACCGACCTGCGTGGGAGAGACCTGCTGGCGATGCTGGAGGGCTTCTTCATGGATCACCCAAGTGTCCGCCTCGTTGTCATAGACACCTTCCAGCGGGTGCGGGAGGGCGGCGGCGCTCAGTACAGCTACCAGAGCGACTATGAGGAGATCCGCCCCTTCAAGGAATTTACCGACATCCACGACGTGGCGCTGATCCTGGTCCACCACACCCGGAAGAACACGGAGAGCGAGAACTCCTTTGACCGGATCAGCGGCACAAACGGCCTGCTGGGGGCGGCGGACGGGGCCTTCCTGCTGTACCGGGAAAAGGGCCGTGTGATTCTGGACCAGACCGGGAAGGATCTGCCGGGACAGCGGATGATCCTGGACTTTGACCCGCAGCGCTGCCTGTGGACGGTGGTGAGCCGGGAGGCGGAGATCGCGGAGCCGCCTGAGCCGCTGCTGGATCTCATCGACCAGGCGATCGGCGGGGGGTGGCAGGGGACAGCCACGGAGCTGCTGGAGCGGCTGCGCCGGCTGGACCCGGAGCTCCCTTACCGGGCCAACACGCTGACCCGGAAGCTCAACGCCCTCACCCGCCGGCTCAAGGAGGAGAAGGGCATCGAATACTGGAAGTCCCGGAGACCGGAGAGCCGGCAGCTCACCTTCCTGCGCACGGAGGATGAGGAGGAAGATGAGGAGCATGACGATGATGACGATTCCGCTCCCGCGGGGGAAATACCGTCATTACCGTCATCGGGATCAGAGAGCGGTGGTGATGGGGATGGCTGAGATGGTTCCAGTTTGGGAGAAGGCCAACCTGACCCTGGAGGAGGCCGCGGCCTACTTCGGCATCGGCATTAACAAACTCCGGGATCTGTCCAATGAGGAAAGCTGTCCCTTCGTGCTCTGGAATGGAAGCAAGCGGCTGATCAAACGAAAAGCGCTGGAGAAATATTTGGAGACTGCCTATTCCATATAGGTGGTAAATTCCAAGGCTGTATGGTAAAATCAGATACAGCCTATCGAGCGCTTTTCGAGAAAGGAGGATCAAAACTTGTCCGAAAAGCGCCGGGATCAGAGAGGCCGTATTCTGAAAACAGGCGAGAGCCACCGGAAAGACGGTCTCTATATGTTTCGCTATACCGACACCCGAAAGCAGCGCAGATACATCTATGCCAGGTCACTGGAGGAGCTGCGCCGGAAGGAGACTGAGATCCAGAGGGATCTGGCGGACGGGATCGACTATGCAGCCGGGGAGATGACAGTGCTTGAACTTGTCACCCGATATATGGATTTGAAGCGCACCCTGAAGGAAAACTCCTATCGCGCCTATGATACGGTCATCAACCGTATGCGGAAGGACCCCTTCAGCCAAAAGCAGATCCGGCAGATCAAGCCCTCCGACGCCAAGGCCTGGTTCGTCTCCCTCCATGACCAGGGATACAAACAGAGCACCATCAGCACAGTGCAGTGCGTGGTCCGCCCCGCCTTTGAGATGGCTGTGGACGACGACATGATCCGCAAGAACCCGTTCAAATTCAAGCTCTCGGACGTGATTCCAAAGGACGCTTTCGTGCGGACGGCCCTCACCCGGGAACAGCAGGACCTGTATCTCCACTTTTTCCAGGAGTACGGCGGCGGGAACTATTACGACGACATCGTGATCCTGCTGGGCACCGGGCTGCGGGTCAGCGAACTGTACGGCCTCACCAAGGCGGATCTGGATTTTACCCGTCGCTGCCTCTACGTGCGGCGCCAGCTGTGCCGGACAGCCAACCGGCCCTATTTCATCACCAGCCCCAAAACCAAGAGCGGGATCCGAACCATCCCCATGACGGACATGGTCTACATGGCCCTCAAGCGGGTGCTGAAGGATCGGACACCGCCCAAGGCGGAAATGGTGGTGGACGGGTGCAGCGGCTTCCTGTTCCTGGATAAGGACGGCAGGCCAAAGGTGGCCATGCATCTGGAGAACTATATGCGTCTTCTCCAGCGGAAACACCGGTGGGCCCTGGGGGAGGACTTCCCAGTGGTCACGCCCCATGTGCTGCGGCATACCTTCTGTACGAATTTGCAGCGGGCAGGCATCGACATCAAGAGTTTGCAGTACCTCATGGGACACTCCAGCGCCAGCGTCACCCTGGATGTCTATACCCACACGGACTACAACTCCGTCAAGCACGCCTTTGAGCAGATCGCAGCCAACCTATGACAGGATTAAAACCGGACATTTTCCATACACCGCTTCTTACACCATTTGCGTCAAGACTTATCCATATCTGTGTAGATTTGCAGGAGATCCGAACATCGGATGCTCACCCCAAAATCCCGCAAAATCCCTGCGGCAGAAGGGATACGGAGGCTTGTACACACCTGCGTGGGCAAGCCTTAAAATCCCCGGGAAGGGCGGGCGGCATGTATTAATCAAACGCCAGACTTTGGGTCCCCGGAACGCTGTTCCGGGGGCCCTTTTTTGTCGGCCGCCAGACCAGGCGCTTTGCCTGAAATAGCGGACTCCCCCGGACAGATGAAGAGGCCCCGCCGGATATACCGGCGGGGCCTCTTTGCGCTATGGCGTTGACGATACTCTTTCTCAGGCGGCCTGGTCAGCAGCCACGGTGCCGCCCAGGGTAGAGACGAAGTAGGCGGTGGTGGCGGAGATGACCTGATTGATGGCGGTGTAGTCGCCGGAGAACATGTTCAGGGTGTGGTCGCAGTTCTCAATGATCAGGTTGGCAGAGGCCTCGTTCTGGGCGGCGTCCGCAACGGTCTTGCCGCTGGCGGGGTCCACCACGGTGTCAGCCGCGCCGTTGATGGTGAGGATGGGGGCCTTGATGGTCTTGACCTTCTCCAGCACGTCGGTGTCCTTCACGTCCTTGAACCACTGGAAGCCGGTGGGCAGGGCGGTACGCCAGTCAAACTCCATGGTGAAGGAGCCGTTCTTCTCAGCCTCGGCATAGGCGGCGTCAAAGTCCTCAAACATGGTGGTCAGGTCCAGAGCTCCGGCCCAGGTGACCACGCTCTTGAAGGTGTCGGGATAGGCAGCGGCGGCCAGGAAGGCGTTGGTGCCGCCCTGGCTCCAGCCCATGACGCCCAGCTTGTCGCCGTCCACGGTCTCCAGACCGGCCAGATAGTCGGCGGCGGCCTTGGCGTCGATGTTGGCGGAGGTGTAGCTGTAGTTCACATACAGGGCCTCGGTGCCCTCGTCAATGCCCTGGAAGTTGAAGCGGATGGTGGCCAGGCCCTGCTTGGCCAGCTCAGCGGCGGCCATGTCATAGGCGCCGTTGACCTCGTGGAGGTTGGAGCCGGTGCCGTGGAGCATCACCACGCCGGGGACCTTGGCGTCCTTGGTGGCGGAGGTGGGCACGGTGACGACGGCGGTCATGGTGTGGGCGGGCACGCCGTCCTGAGCGGGAACCTCAATGGACACGGTCTGCTCGGTGTAGACCGGGTTGAGCTTGGAGATGTTCAGCAGGATCTGGGCCAGCTCGGCGCGGGTGGCGGTGCCGCCGGGGTTGAGCTGGTTGTTGGAGCCCTTCACGATGCCCAGGGACACGGCGGTCTCCATGGCGTCAGAGGCCCAGGCGGGGATCTTGTCGGCGTCGGTGTAGGTGCTCAGGTCCGCGTCCTCGGTGGGCAGGATATTCTTGGACGCGGTGTAATCGGCGAAGATCTTGGCCAGCTCCTGGCGGGTGATGGCGGCGTCGCCGTTGAAGAGGCCGGTGCCGGTGCCGGAGGTCAGGCCCTCGTCCTCGGCCCAGGCGGCGGCCTTGGCATACCACTTGCCGGTCACGTCGGAGAAGGTGGCGGCCTCGGTCACGTCGGGGGTGCCCGCCATATTGTACAGGGTCTGGAACACGGTGCCCCGGGTGACGATGCCGTCGGGATCAAAGCCGTTGCCGGAGCCGGTCATGATGCTGTTGTCCATCACGTAGCGGGCAGCCTCCACATACCAGGTGCCGGGCACCACACCCTTGTACTTGATGGTGATGCGGCCCTGGCCGTAGGGATCGGCGTACTCCTCGCCGACCACGCCGCCCAGCTCGTCCTTGATATAGTTGATGAGGACCTCGTTGTCCACCATGACCTCATCCTTGAGGATGGTGATGTTGTCCTTGCCGAACATGGCGTAGCCGTCGCCGCCGTCCTTGAGCATGTAGTTGTGGGAGGCCAGGGTGTAGGTGGCGGCGGGGTCAATGGCCTTGTACTCGCCGGTCTTGCTGTCCAGGACCTGGACGTCGGACACGCGGCGGTCGCCGGCCACCTTCACGAAGTTGCCGGCGTCATCCAGCTCCACGGAGGAGGGGATGGTGGGGTCGATGGTGAACTTGATGCCGGAGACCTGGAGGAAGCCGCCGCTCTCCGACACGCCCACCTGCATGGCGCCCAGCTCCAGGGCGTCCAGCACCTGCTGGCCGGTGACCTCAACCAGGCAGGCCAGGTTGCCGAAGGGGTGGACGGCGATGATGTCGCCGTAGGTGATGTCGCCGGCGGCAATGTTGTCGCGGACGCCGCCGCCGTTGACCCAGCCGATGTCAGCGCCCAGCAGGATGCGGTAGGCGTCGGCGCACAGGTCGCCCAGGTTGGTCTCGGCGGAGCGGACGGCGCGGCTGCCGGTGACGGGGTCGTTGATGGTCAGGTCCACGCTGCTGGTGGCCACGACCTCGTTGGCCTTCTCGCTGTACTCGGCCTGGATGCCCTCCACGAAGGTCTTGGCATCGGTGTAGGCCTTGCTGGTGGTGTCCACGTCGGCCAGGGCCACCAGCTCGGTGGTCATGGTGCCGTCGGGGGCGATGACCAGCTTGCCGATGTTCTCGGCCTTGGTGCCGGTCTGGCTGAGGAGCACGTCCTCACCGGCCGCGTTCTTCACGGTCTGGGAGGCGACGGTGCTGTGGGAGTGGCCGTCCAGCACCACGTCAATGCCGGTGGTGTTGGCGATGACCTCGGTGGACATCCAGGGGGAGCTCTGGGCGTCCACACCCAGGTGGGCCAGAGCCACCACGTAGTCCGCGCCGGCGGTACGGGCGGCGTCCACGGTCTTCTGGACCTGGTTATACAGGTCCTTGCCGTCGTTGCCCTGGCAGAAGCCGTAGATGTAGTTGCCGGCCTCGTCCTGGAAGTAGGCGGGGGCGGACTTGGTCAGGGTCTCAGGGGTGGAGATGCCCACATAGGCCACATCCACGTCGCCGTAGCTGATGATCTTGTAGGCGTCCAGCACGGGGTTGCCGTCGGCATCCACAAAGTTGCAGCTCAGATAGGGGAACTCAGCCTGGTTCTTCACGATGTCCAGGAAGGTATCCATCTTGAAGTCGAACTCATGGTTGCCGGGGATGGCCAGATCGTAGCCCACGGCATTCATGATGTCGATGATCCAGCTGCCGCTGGACATGGACCCCAGAATACCGCCCTGGATGGCGTCGCCGTCATCCACCAGGGTGACGTTGTCGGCGCCATAGGTGTCTTCCATCTGAGCCTTGTAGCCGGCGATGGCCGCATAGGACAGGCCGTCGTCCGAGGTGCAGTGGATATCGTTGGTATAGAGCACCACGATACCGTCTTCCCCCTCCGCGGCCATGGCGGGCACGAACAGGGAACACACCATTGCCAGCGCCAGGAGAAGGGACAGGAACTTACTCGTACGCTTCATCTGAGACATTCCACCTTTCATTCCTTTTCAGGAAAGGGTGCGGTCGTATGCTCTGGCCGTCTTTTCCCGGGCGCGTCTTTTATCCGGCTGGCCCCCCTGCTCCGCCGGAAGCCGCGTCTCCGGGACTGGAAACGGCATCGGGCACTCTCCCTTCCCTTTCCTCAAGACACCTTAATAGTAACAAAACGGTGGCAGAAAAACAAGCCGGTTTACAAGTTTTTTATTTTTTGCGTTACCCTGCCAACGGCGGTATTTTTCGCCCCAAAACGCACAAAATGCCCTGGAACTGGAATTCCAGGGCATTTTGTGGGAGTTTTTTCTTTTTTTACTTGCTGACCCAGGTGCCGGTGGCCTCGCACTTGAGATAGGAATTGATGAAGCCGTCCAGATCGCCGTCCATGACGCCGTTGACGTTGCTGGTCTCGTAGCCGGTGCGGTTGTCCTTCACCAGCTGATAGGGCATGAACACATAGGAGCGGATCTGGCTGCCCCACTCGATCTTCAGCTGCACACCCTTGATGTCGGAGATCTTCTCGGCGTGCTGCTGCATCTTCAGCTCCACCAGCTTGGCACGCAGCATACGCAGGCAGGTGTCCTTGTTCTGGAACTGGCTGCGCTCGGTCTGGCAGGAGACCACGATGCCGGTGGCGTGGTGGATCAGTCGGACGGCGGAGGAGGTCTTGTTGATGTGCTGGCCGCCGGCGCCGGAGGAGCGGAACACCTGCATCTCGTAGTCCTCGGGGCGGATCTCCACGTCGGCGTCCTCGGGCAGGTCGGGCATGACCTCAACAGCGGCAAAGGAGGTCTGCCGGCGGGCGTTGGCGTCAAAGGGGGAGACGCGGACCAGACGGTGGACGCCGTGCTCGCTGCGGAGGTGGCCATAGGCGTTCTCACCCTGGATCATCACGGTGGCGGACTTGATGCCCGCCTCATCGCCGTCCTGGAAGTCCACCACCTGGTACTCGAAGTCGTGGCGCTCGGCCCAGCGGGTGTACATCCGCAGCAGCATCTGGGCCCAGTCCTGGGCCTCGGTGCCGCCGGCGCCGGCGTGGATGGCCAGCACCACGTTGTTGTCGTCGTACTCGCCGGTGAACAGCGTGGACAGCCGGGCCTCCTCCATGTCGGCGGAGAGCTTGTTGAAGCCCTCTTCCAGCTCGGGGACCAGGGACTCGTCCTCTTCCTCGTTGCCCATCTCGCACAGGGTCAGCAGGTCCTCCCACTCGCCCAGCCGCTTCTTCTGGCCGTCCACCTTGTGGTGGAGCTGCTTGATGCGCTGCTGGATCTTCTGAGCCTTCTCCAGATTGTCCCAGAAGCCGTCCGAGGCACTCTCAGACTCCAGCATCTCCAGCTCCCGCTCCGCGGCCTCCAGGCCCAGGGCCTGGCCCAGGTCGTCCAGCTCGGGCTTCAGGTTATTGAGCTTTACCTTGTACTCATCAAATTGAAGCATGAGTGCCTCCTATCGTCGTTCAGCATAAAATCAGCTCCCTGACCTTAAAGGTCAGGGAGCCTTTTCTGGTTGCGGGGAGAGGATTTGAACCTCTGACCTCCGGGTTATGAGCCCGACGAGCTACCAAGCTGCTCTACCCCGCGATATTGGTGCCGGAGACCGGGGTCGAACCGGCACGGGATTCCTCCCACGGGATTTTAAGTCCCGGGCGTCTGCCAATTCCGCCACTCCGGCATTTACGATCCAGTTCTCCGTCCTTTTAGGTGCTTATTAAGAATACCATATGCAAGACACTTTGTCAATGCAAAATTTAAATTTTCTTTCTCCCCGCTTCGACTGCATTGTTCCGCCCTGACGGCGTATTTTAAATCGGTGAGCCTTCTGGGCGGCGGGCATCTTCTCCGCCCCGCCGCATACCATGATATGAGGGGCAAAATTTTCTCTGAGAGGAGGGCGCCTATGTCCGAGCACAAGCCTGTCTCCCTTCCCGCCCAGCCGCCGGTGGCGGACCCCCGGGAGGATGTGGATGACTACATCTTTTATATGGAGTCCGAATGGCAGGTCAGTGACCGCTGAGCCGCCGGGCGGAGGCTGCTTCCCTTTCTGTCAGCCTCCGCCCTTGTCATATCTCATGCCCGGCGGATGGTGAAGGTGATCCGGCCGCTGCACACGGCGTCCTCCTCCCCCACCGCAAAATAGTCCCCCACTATCACGTCGCCCTCCAGCCGGGTGTCCCAGTCCAGCCTGATTCCCTGGTCCGTCCGGCTCAGGCTGGAGAACACATCCGCATGGGCCACCGTGTCCATCAGCTCCAGCTTGCTCCAGTAGGCAAACCAATTCCCCTCCCCGGCCGCAAAGGCCAGGGCCATCATCTGCATATCCAGCCCCGGCCACTCCGCAAAGGCGGTTCCGTCCCAGTTCCAGGAGGCGGTAACCGCGGTCAGGTTCCCCTGGCTGTCGGTCTCCCAGGTCAGGGGCTGCCGCTCCATCCCCGGCAGCTGGATCACGTAGGCCCCGCCCCGGGTCTCCAGGGCCGTCCAACTCCCGTCCTGCTCCAGAATATACGTGGGGCTGCCGTAATATTCCGCCAGGAAGTTGTAATTCTCTGCGAACTCCGCCGGGGTCAGACCGTCCCGGTGGGGCGGAAAGGCGCCCGCAAAGGACACCAGCACAGACAGCGCGAGGACCTCTGCCGTGGCCGCCACAAAGGCGGCGTTTCGCAGGCTGCTTTTGGGCTTTGCCTCCACCACCAGGTCCTGGGCCTCGTCCCAGGGCAGCGCGCCCCGCTTGCAGTAGACGTCATAACATTTCACCAGCCGGAACAGGGTGTAGATGGGGATGTTCCAAGCCAGCCCCTTCCAGACCATGGACATGGTGCGGGCGTTGCCCTCTCCGTAGGTCAGGCGGCCGCCCTCCGCCTTCTCCACCCGCAGGCCGAAGAGGGCCTTGCCCGGCGTGGTCCCCCACCGGCTCAGCAGGATGGGCTCCACCATAATCATGAACACCAGGCAGATGACCGAGTCCAGCCACCACAACAGTGCGTTCCGCTCCGCCATGTTGATGTGGAACCCCAGGGAGAGCAGGGCGATCCACACCAGCTGGTACAGCTCCATGTCGAGCAGCCGGGCGAACAGCCGCCGCCAGGGGCACAGGACCGGGGCCGGCGCGTCCCGGAACACCGGGGCGTTCTCCCGGTTCAGGTACTTCTCCGGGTCCAGGCTTCCGTAGTCCACGCCCTCATCTCGGATGGCCCGGCAGGTCTCCCGGGCCGCTCCCGCGTCCGCTATCTCCTGTTCCAAAGCGGCCATCCGGTGCTCCAGGGTGACCGGCAGAGCCTGCTCCCCCTGCTGCAAGGCCCGGATCTCCTCCAGGGACACCCCCAGCTCCCGCAGCAGCTTGATCCGCAGCAGAGATGTGATCTCCCCATCGCCGTAATCCCGGTAGCCGTTGTCCTGCCGCCCGGGGCTGATGAGCCCCTCTTTCTCGTAGAACCGTATGGTGGCCCGGTCCAGACCGGTGCGCTGTTCCGCTTCCCGTATGGTCATCTTCATCCCGCCTTTCCTCTTGTTGTGCTCAGGATAAGGTATGAACCTGGTTTACAGTCAAGCCTTTTGCGGGTTTTTTCTCTGATTTTATTATATGGGGCGGCGGGCGGTCCCGTCAATAGCCGCGGCAGTATAAAAAGCGCCCCGGATGCATGGCATCCGGGGCGCGGTGCTCTTTTCGATTCCTTGCACAGCTCGATCTCGTCGGCACAAGCTCTGCATCCCTCGGGGGCCCGCAGGCGGTCCCCCTCCCTCGCGCCGCTGCGCCTCCTCTCCCCAACACAGCCAAGCAGCTGTGTTGGGGCCCCCTCCAGGTGCTTGTAACGCTCCTTGGCGGACGTGCTCTCAGCAACGAGGAGTCCGCCACAAAAAACACCCCCGGGCGCGAATGCGTCCGGGGGTGTCATACGCTTTTCGATTACTTGTACAGCTCGATCAGCTTGGTCAGATGCTCGTAACGCTCCTTGGCGGACTCCTCGTTGCGGGCAAAGAGCTCCTTGGCGCGGTCGGGGAAGGACCGGGTCAGGGAGGAGTAACGGGCCTCGTTCATCAGGAACTCCTGATAGCCGCCAGCGGGGGCCTTGGAGTCCAGGGTGAAGGGGTTCTTGCCCTCGGCCTTGGCAGCGGGGTTGAACCGGAACAGGTTCCAGTAGCCGCACTCGACAGCCTTCTTCATCTCGACCTGGCAGTTGCTCATGCCGCCCTTGATGGAGTGCATCTCGCAGGGGGCGTAGCCGATGACCAGGGAGGGACCGTGATAGGCCTCGGCCTCACGGATGGCGGCCAGGGTCTGGTTGGGGTTGGCGCCCATGGCCACCTGGGCCACGTAGACATAACCGTACTGCATCACGATCTCGGACAGGGACTTCTTGGCCATGGTCTTACCGGCAGCGGCAAACTGAGCCACCTGGCCGATGTTGGAGGACTTGGAAGCCTGTCCGCCGGTGTTGGAGTACACCTCGGTGTCGAACACGAAGACGTTCACGTCCTCGCCGGAAGCCAGGACGTGGTCCAGGCCGCCGTAGCCGATGTCGTAGGCCCAGCCGTCGCCGCCGAAGATCCAGACGGACTTCTTGGCCAGGTACTCCTTCTCGGAGAGGATCTCACGGGCCAGGGTGCAGGCCTCGCAGGAGCACTCGCCGCGGGCAGCCACAACGGACTCCATGGCGGCAACGTACTTCTTGGTGGCCTCGGCGTTGGCCTCGCCGTCCTTCATGGTGTCCAGCCACTCCTGACCGGCAGCAGCGATGCCCTCGTCCACATAGTCGATGGCGATCAGCTGGCGGGTCTTCTCAGCCAGACGGTCGCGGATGGCCTTCTGGCCCAGATAGATGCCCAGGCCGTGCTCGGCGTTATCCTCGAACAGGGAGTTGGCCCAAGCGGGACCGTGGCCGTCCTTGTTGACGGTGTAGGGAGAGGTAGCGGCAGGACCGCCCCAGATGGAGGAGCAGCCGGTGGCGTTGGAGATGTACATCCGGTCGCCGCAGACCTGGGTGACCAGACGGGCGTAAGCGGTCTCGGCGCAGCCGGCGCAGGAGCCGGAGAACTCCAGCAGAGGCTGCTTGAACTGGCTCTCCTTGACGGTCTTGATGCCCTCCATGTCGGCCTTGGGGGCAACCTTGGCCACCATGTAGTCGAACACGGGCTGCTGAGCAGCCTCCTGCTCCTGGGGCACCATGGTCAGAGCCTGGACGGGGCAGTTCTTGGCGCAGACGGAGCAGCCCATACAATCCAGGGGGGAGATGGCGATGGAGAACTTATAGACGCCCTTGCCCTTGCCGGCCTTCACGTCCACGATCTTGGCGGCCTCGGGGGCGTTCTTGGCCTCCTCCTCGGTCAGAGCGTAGGGACGGATGGTGGCGTGGGGGCAGACGTAGGAGCACTGGTTGCACTGGATGCACTTGGAGGAATCCCAGGTGGGGACCATGACGGCCACGCCGCGCTTCTCGTAGGCGGAAGCGCCCTGGCAGAAGGTGCCGTCCACGTGATCCACGAAGGCGGAAACGGGCAGGCTGTCGCCGTCCATCTTGCCCACGGGCTCCAGGATCTCCTTGACCATCTTCACCAGCTCGGGCTTGCCGGTCAGCTCGGTGGTGACGGTCTCGTCCTCGGCGGTGGCCCAGGAGGCGGGCACCTCGAACTTCTTGTAGGCGGTGGCGCCGGTGTCGATGGCCTTGTGGTTCATGTCCACAATGTCCTGGCCCTTCTTCAGGTAGGAGTGGGTGGCGGCGTCCTTCATGTACTGGATGGCCTCTTCCTGGGGCATGACCTTAGCCAGGGAGAAGAAGGCGGACTGAAGGATGGTGTTGGTACGCTTGCCCATGCCGATCTTGGCGGCCAGGTCGATGGCGTCGATGGTGTACACCTGGACGTTGTGGGCGGCGATGTAGCGCTTGGCCACAGCGGGCATGTGCTTGTCCAGCTCCTCATCAGACCACTGGCAGTTGATCAGGAAGATACCGCCGTCCTTCACGTCGCGGACCATGGGGAAGCCCTTGATGATGTAGGAGGGGTTGTGGCAGGCCACGAAGTCGGCCTTGTTGATGTAGTAGGGGCTCTTGATGGGCTTGTCGCCGAAGCGCAGGTGGCTGATGGTCACGCCGCCGGTCTTCTTGGAGTCGTACTGGAAGTAAGCCTGGACGTACTTGTCGGTGTGGTCGCCGATGATCTTGATGGAGTTCTTGTTGGCGCCCACGGTGCCGTCGCCGCCCAGACCCCAGAACTTGCACTCGATGGTGCCCTCAGCAGCGGTGTTGGGGCAGTCGTGCTCGACCAGGGAGGTGTTGGTGACATCGTCCACGATGCCGATGGTGAACTGACGCTTGGGCTCGGCCTTCTGCAGCTCCTCATAGACAGCGAACACGCTCTTGGGCGGGGTGTCCTTGGAGCCCAGACCGTAGCGGCCGCCGATGATGGTGGCCTGACGGCCGGCGTTGGCAAAGGCGGTGACAACGTCCAGGTACAGAGGATCGCCCTGAGCGCCGGGCTCCTTGGTGCGGTCCAGCACGGCGATGTGCTTGGCAGTCTCGGGGATGGCGGAGAGCAGCTTGTCGGCGCGGAAAGGACGGTACAGGCGGACCTTCACCAGGCCAACCTTCTCGCCGTGAGCGTTCAGGTAGTCGATGACTTCCTCGGTCACGTCGCAGATGGAGCCCATGGCGATGATGACGCGGTCGGCGTCGGGGGCGCCGTAGTAGTTGAACAGCTGATAGTTGGTGCCCAGCTTGGCGTTGACCTTGCCCATGTACTCCTCAACGATCTCGGGGAGGGCGTCGTAGTACTTGTTGCAGGCCTCACGGTGCTGGAAGAAGATATCGCCGTTCTCGTGGGAGCCGCGCATGACGGGGCGCTCGGGGTTGAGGGCCCGCTTGCGGAAGGCCTCCACAGCGTCCATATCCACCATTTCCTTCAGATCGTCATAATCCCAGATGGCGATCTTCTGGATCTCGTGGGAGGTACGGAAGCCGTCGAAGAAGTTCAGGAAGGGGACGCGGCCCTTGATGGCGGCCAGGTGGGCAACGGCGCCCAGATCCATGACCTCCTGGGGGTTGGTCTCGGCCAGCATGGCGAAGCCGGTCTGGCGGCAGGCCATAACGTCGGAGTGGTCGCCGAAGATGTTCAGGGACTGGGCGGCCACGGTACGGGCGGAGACGTGGAACACGCAGGGCAGCAGCTCGCCGGCGATCTTGTACATGTTGGGGATCATCAGCAGCAGGCCCTGGGAAGCGGTGTAAGTAGTGGTCAGGGCGCCGGCGGCCAGGGAGCCGTGGACGGTACCGGCAGCACCGGCCTCAGACTGCATCTCGATGACCTTGACAGTGTCGCCGAAGATGTTCTTGCGGCCGGCCGCGGCCCACTGGTCCACGTTGTCGGCCATGGGGCTGGACGGGGTGATGGGGTAGATACCCGCAACCTCAGTGAACGCATAGGATACATGCGCCGCCGCGGTATTGCCGTCCATGGTTTTGAGTTTTCTCGCCATTTTGAACAATTCCTCCTTATGTGAACTTGCATGAATGGCTTCTAAATGATTCAGCGCAGATATTTTATCACCATCTTCCCCGTTTGTAAATTGTCTCTTGTGCGAAACCGGTAATTTTCCCACTATTTTTTTCGTTGGCAGAAATAAGGAGCGAAAAAACCCGGTCAGGACCGCTTTTTTTCTGTCAAAACCGGGCTGCCTTCACCCCCACTTTTCCTGTGGGATTTCTCCCTGTTCTTCCTGTTGTTTCCTGCTTTTCAGCCTGCATTTCTGTCGGTCCGGAGGGCTTCCCTTTTTGCACTCCGGGTGGATGTCCGGACGGCGGGCTCCGTCTGTCCTGCGCTCCTCTCCCGCCATGCCTGACGGCCAAAAAAGCCGGAATACTATGCAGCCAGCAGAGTGTTTTTCGTCTTTGTTAGTGCTATACTGAAAAAAGTGAGAAAGAAGGAGGAGTTTCACATGAAAAAGCGTGCTCTTTCCCTGCTGCTGGCCCTGTGCCTGTGCCTCTCCCTCATGCCCGCCGCCTCGGCATCGGTTGTGGAATCCACCGTCCAGGTCGGCCCCTACACCTTTGAGATATGGTTCGACGGCACGGCCACCCTGACCCGCTATGACGAGTCCCTGGCCGACTCCACCTATGCGGACATTCCCGCCTCCGTCACCGATGAGAACGGGCAGGAGTACCCTGTGACCGTCATCGGGGAAAAGGCCTTTGAGGAGACGAACATCACCGGCGTGACCGTCCCGGACAGTGTAATCTCGATTGGAAGGTTAGCGTTTGCTTATTGCAACTCCCTGTCCGACGTCAAGCTGAGTGAAAGTCTTATCTACATCAACGAACTTGCCTTCGCAAGCTGCGACGCCCTGAAAGAGATTACCATCCCCGCCAGCGTGGAGAAGATGGATAATCCCTTTCGATGGAGCAACGCGCTGGATACCGTCTATATGGAGGGTATGGTAGCCCCTGAATACTATTTCAACCCCTATGCCGCCTACCGCGAGGGCAACGGTGAGGTCGTTTTTATCATCCCCAAAGGGGCTACCGGCTATGAAGACTGGTCCTCACGGAACTTCGTCCACTCCGTCATCTATGAGGGAGAATCCGTCCCCGGATACGGCATCTCTCTGAGTCCCTCCACCGTGGACTTCGGCACCACTCTCACAGGAAATGACTATCAGCCGGAACCCAGGGTTGTCACCGTCACCAACAGCGGCGACAGGTCACTCGTTCTGAAACTGCCTGACGATCGCCCCGATTGGATATTCCACTGGGAGAGCGACTACAGCTGGCTCGGTTCGAGCGTCAGAACTCTGGAAGCCGGAGAGAGCTGTACCTTTACCGTGGAACCCAGACCCGGGCGCGACTATGGAACACACAGCGAGACCGTCACCGTCACCACCCAGGAGGGAGCCAGCGCCGACCTGCATCTGTCCTATACCGTGCAGACTCCGAATTTCCGGGTGACTGTGAGCACGGAGGCCATAGACTTCGGCGCGGTGGAGGTGGGATACGCCCAGCCCGCTCCCCGCAGCATCTCCTTCACCAACGAGGACGACTATAAAATCAGCCTGAACGGGACGTCCGAATTAAGGGTTGAGTGGAGCAAGAGCGGGTTCGTCTATTCGCACGGGCACATGAGCGCACGCATCGCGCCCCACGAGACTGTCACCTATACCGTGCAGCCCCAGACCGGCCTGAAGCCCGGTATCTATATCCAACATGTACGGGGCAACTTCACCAGTTCCCATATTGGCGGGGATACGTTCCAGTCTTTCGATATCCCGGTGACCTTCATCGTGGCGGCGGAAGGGGACCTGCCCTCCTCCTGGGCCGCGGGACAGCTCAGCCAGGCCGCCGTCGCCGGCATTGTGCCCGACAGCTTCGAGAGCCGGTACACCCAGGCCGCCACCCGGGCCGAGTTCTGTGCCCTGGCGGTGAGGCTCTACGAGAAGGCGACGGGCGAGACCATCACCCAGCGGGCCACATTCTCCGACACCACCGACTTCAACGTCCAGAAAATGGCCGGTCTGGGGGTAGTCAACGGCGTGGGCGGCGGAAAATTCGACCCCGGCGGCACCCTGACCCGGGAGCAGGCGGCCACCATCCTGGCCCGCCTGGCGGAGGCCATGGGCCATCCCCTGCCCCAGGCGGCCCCCGCCTTCTCGGACAGCGCAGCCATCGCCTCCTGGGCTGCCGCCGGGGTGGGACAGGTCCAGGCCGCCGGGATTATGGAGGGGAACGGCAGCGCCTTCATCCCTCAGAGCGCCTACACCAGGGAGCAGTGCATCCTCACCGTCCTGCGGCTGTATCAGCTGACCCAGAGCTGAGTTCCCAAGAGAGGTTTTTTCTTGGCAGCCGCCCTTTCTCCGTGGTATACTGATGCCGTATGGAGAAAGGGCGGCGATTTTTATGCTCTGTGAGGTACGCTCTCTGGGTCTGACCGGCGTGGCCGGATATGAGGTGCGGGCCGAATGCGACCTGTCCGGCGGTCTGCCCGCCTTTGATATTGTGGGCTTGCCCGACGCGGCGGTGAAGGAGGCCCGGGAGCGGGTGCGCTCGGCGGTGAAGAACTGCGGCTTTACCTTCCCTGTGTCCCGCATCACCGTGAATCTGGCCCCCGCCGCCCAGCGGAAGGCGGGCACCCTGTACGACCTGCCCATTCTGGTGGGCATTCTGGCCGCCGGCGGCCAGCTCCGGTGCGACCTGTCCCGCTCGGCCTTTGTGGGGGAGCTGTCCCTGTCCGGGGAGGTGCGGCCGGTGGCGGGCATGCTGCCCATGGCCCTGGCCGCCGCCCGGGCGGGGGTGGAGGCCCTCTATGTCCCCGCCGAGAGCGCCGCCGAGGCCACCCTGGCCGGCGGCGGCATGGCGGTCTACCCGGTGGAGAGCGTCACCGCCCTCATCCGCCACCTGACGGGGGAGGAGCCCCTCTCCCCCGCACCCCCCTGGACGCCGGGGGATAACCTGGCCGCCGGGCCGGACTTTGCCGAGGTGAAGGGCCAGGAGCACGTGAAGCGGGCGCTGGAAATTGCCGCCGCCGGGGGACACAACATCTGCATGGTGGGTCCTCCCGGTTCCGGCAAGTCCATGCTGGCCCGGCGTCTGCCCTCCATCCTGCCCGACATGACGGAGCGGGAGGCCCTGGAGGCCACGGAGGTCCACTCGGTGGCCGGGCTCACCACGGCGGAGGAGCCCCTGCTGCTCCAGCGCCCCTTCCGCTCCCCCCACCACACCATCTCCCCCATGGGCATGGCGGGCGGCGGCTCCAACCCCCGGCCCGGGGAGATCTCCCTGGCCCACAACGGGGTGCTGTTTCTGGACGAGCTGCCCGAGTTCAAGCCCGAGGTGCTGGAGGTGCTGCGCCAGCCCCTGGAGGAGGGGCAGGTCACCATCTCCCGGGCGGCGGGCACCGTGTCCTACCCCGCCCGGTTCATGCTGGTGTGCGCCATGAACCCCTGCAAGTGCGGCTGGTACGGCCACCCCTCCGGTCGGTGCCGCTGCACCGAGGCGGCGGTGGAGAAGTACCAGGGCCGGGTGTCCGGGCCCCTGATGGACCGGATCGACCTCCACGCGGAGGTGCCGCCCCTGGAGTTCCACGAGCTGTCCCACGCCGCCCCCGCCGAGTCGTCGGCGGATATCCGGACCCGGGTCAACGCCGCCCGGCGCATCCAGTCGGCCCGCTTCGGCCCGGAGGGTCCCTCCTGCAACGCCCACATGGGCCAGCGGGAGCTGCGGGAATTCTGTCAGCTGGACAGCGCCTGTGAGGCGCTGATGAAGGGGGCCTTCCAGCGCATGGGCCTCACCGCCCGGGGCTATGACCGCATCCTCCGGGTGGGGCGCACCATCGCCGACCTGGACGGCAGCGACGCGATCCAGGTGCCCCATCTGGCCGAGGCGCTCCAGTACCGGCCCGGGGCCTACCTTGTAAAATAACGGATGTAACTATTAAGGAGAACGAACGACATGGACGAGATCATCCTGATGAAGCTGGGCGAGCTGGTGCTCAAGGGCCTGAACCGCCGCAGCTTTGAAGACAAGCTCATCGCCAACGCCCAGCGCCGCCTGAAGCACTGCGGCAGCTTCAAGGTGTACTCCAAGCAGTCCACCATGTACGTGGAGCCCAAGGACGACAGCTGCGACATGGACGCCGCCTGGGAGGCCATGAAGCGCCTGTTCGGCGTGGTGGGTCTGAGCCGCGCCCGGGCCTGTGCCAAGGACAAGGACGCCATGCTGGAGACCGCCAAGACCTACCTCCACGACCAGCTGTCCACCGCCCGCACCTTCAAGGTGGAGGCCAAGCGGGCGGACAAGACCTTCCCCATGACCTCCATCGAGCTGGCCCAGTACGTGGGCGGCGAGCTCCACGACGCCTTCCCCAACCTGGGGGTGGACGTGCACAACCCGGAGCTGACCGTCCATCTGGAGGTGCGGGACTACGCCGCCTTTGTCCACGCCGACCCGGAGCCCGGCGCGGGCGGCCTGCCGGTGGGCATCGGCGGCCGGGCGGTGAGCCTGCTGTCCGGCGGCATCGACTCCCCGGTGGCCTCCTGGATGATGGCCAAGCGGGGCCTGGCTCTGGACATGGTCCACTTCTTCTCCTACCCCTACACCTCCCCCGAGGCCAAGGACAAGGTCATCGAGCTGGCCCAGCTGCTCACCCCCTGGTGCGGCCGCCTGACGGTCCACGTGGTGCCCTTCACCAAGATCCAGGAGGAGCTGCGCCGCTCCTGCCCCGAGGATCTGTTCACCATCCTCATGCGCCGCTTTATGATGCGTATCGCCTGCCGGGTGGCCTACCGGGTGGGCGCGGGGGCCCTGGTCACCGGAGAGAGCCTGGGCCAGGTGGCCAGCCAGACCATGTCCGCCATGCGGATGACCGGCGCGGTGTGCGACCTGCCCATCCTCCGGCCCGTGGTGGGCATGGACAAGGAGGAGATCGTCCGCATCGCCCGGAAGATCGGCACCTTTGAGACCTCTATCCTGCCCTACGAGGACTGCTGCACCGTGTTCACCCCCCGCCACCCCCGGCTGCGGCCCCTGCCCGGCGAGATCGAGGCCGCCGAGGCCAACCTGGACATTGAGGCCCTGGTGGACGAGGCGGTAAAGAATATCGAGCGGATCCAGGTCAACCCCTGAGCCGCCCCTCCTGTTTCGTATATCTTCGCCGGGCCATTCCCGGCGCTTCGGAGGTCTTTTGTTATGACGCATACCGCAGAACTCATCGCAGTAGGCACCGAATTGCTCCTGGGCAACATCGCCAACACCGACGCCCAGATGCTCTCCAAGGGGCTGAGCGCCCTGGGCATCAACGTGTACTACCACACCGTGGTGGGGGACAATCCCCAGCGGCTGAAGGCGGCGGTGGAGGTGGCCAAGGGCCGGGCCGACATCATCATCACCACCGGCGGCCTGGGACCCACCTGCGACGACCTGACCAAGAACGTGCTGGCCGAGTGCTTTGGCAAGAAGCTGGTGTATGACGAGGCGTCCGCCCAGCGGATCCGGGACTACTTCCAGCGGCTCCATCCCGGCCGCCCCATGACGGACAACAACCTCCAGCAGGCCTACCTGCCCGAGGGCTGCACCATCTTCTCCAACGACTGGGGCACCGCCCCGGGCTGCGCCTTTGAGGCCGACGGCGTGCGGGTCATCATGCTCCCCGGCCCTCCCAACGAGTGCTCCCCCATGTTTGAGCACCGGGCCGTGCCCTACCTGCGCTCCCTGGCCGACGGGGTCATCGCCTCCCGGACGCTGAAGATCTTCGGCATGGGCGAGTCGGCGGTGGAGGCCAAGCTGCGGGACCGGATGAACGCCCTCACCAACCCCACTCTGGCCCCCTACGCCAAGACCGGCGAGGTGGAGCTGCGCATCACCGCCAAGGCCCCCACCGTGGAGGAGGCCCGGGCCCTCATCGTGCCGGTGGAGCAGGAGGTGCGGGGCATCTTCGGCCCCCTGGTGTACGGCGCCGACGTCTCCTCCATGGAGGAGGTGGTGCTGGGCCTGCTGAAGGAGAAGGGGCTCACGCTGGGCACCGCCGAGAGCTGCACCGGCGGTCTGGTGGCCAAGCGGCTCACCGACCTGTCCGGCGCCTCCGCCGTGTTCAAGGGCGGCGTGGTGAGCTACACCAATGAGGTCAAGGCCGGGGTGCTGGGCGTGCCCCAGGCCATGCTGGACGAATTCGGCGCGGTGAGCGCCCAGGTGGCCCGGGCCATGGCCCAGGGCGCCCGGAAGGTGCTGGGCTGCGACCTGGCCGTGTCCCTCACCGGCGTGGCGGGCCCCGACCCGGACGACCGGAACAACCCGGTGGGCCTGATCTACGTGGCCCTGGACACCCCCGAGGGCACCCGGGTGCGGGAACTCCACCTCATCAACGGCCGCGCCCGCATCCGTACCGTTGCCGCCACCAACGCCTTCGACATGGTCCGGCGGTATCTCACCGGCCTGCCCGACCGGGACGAATAATGCAGGACAAAATGTCCGGCGCACCTCACGGTGCACCGGACATTTTTTATGCCCTTGGATGGGGCTTCCGCACGTTGGTCAGGACCAGAATATCGTCCCGCGCCTTGTGATAAAACTCCGCCAGCCGGAGCATTGGTATCTTCAGACAGTCCATTGGAGAGTGTGGGAGAGAATGGCTTTCTGTCCTCCGGCGCAGAAATTTTTTCCCGCTCTTTTGTAACCTTTCCCACCCCCTCAACTGTATAATCAGTGAAAGGCCTTTCAATCCATGTAAGGAGCACGCCTATGAAGCCATCCCTCGAAGCGGTAGTAAAAGACTACCAAAATCGTCTCTATGCCGCAGCGTTCAGCGTCTGCAAAAGTCCCCAGGATGCCGAGGATGTGGTCCAGGACACCCTTCTCCAGTACTGGACCCAGAAAAAAGAATTTGAGACGGAGCAGCATGTGCGCGCGTGGCTTCTCCGGGTGGCGATCAACAAGGCGAAAAACAAGACCCGTACCTTTTTCCGGCGGAAAGCGCTGCCGCTGGAGGACTATATGGAAACCCTGGTCTTTGTTTCGGAAGAGTCCTCGGGGCTGTTTGAGGCGGTGATGGCTCTGCCGGAGAAGTACCGCATTGTAATCCATCTGTTTTACTATGAGGATTATACAGTAGGAGAAATCGCGGATATTCTGCACATTACGCCAGGGAACGTGAAAACCAGGCTGTCGCGCGGGAGAGCATCCCTACGCGGCATATTGAAGGAGGCATGGGAAGATGACGAATCGTGAGAAGTATAAGCAGGCTTTTTCCGCCCTTCATGCCTCTCGGGAATTTTCTTTGGAGGTTGAAACCATGAAACATACTGTAAGGCGCCATCAATTGAAAACAGCGGTGGTTCTGGCTGCCGCCTGTATTCTGCTGGTTGGCACTGCCACAGCCACCTATACCGCCGATGTAGGCGGCATCCAGCGCACGGTCCAGCTCTGGATCCACGGCGACCAGACGACAGCCACCATCCAGATTGCTGACGACGGCAGCTACCGCCTGGAGTACCCCGACGAGAACGGCGAGATCCAGGAACAGTCCGGCGGCGGCGTGGCCTTCAATCCCGACGGGAGCGAGCGTCCCCTCACGGAGGAGGAGATCCTGGAAGAGTTGTCCATGCCAGATGTGGAATACCAGGAGAACGGTTCGGTCTGGGTCTACTGGTGCGGCCAGAGCATCGACATCACGGACCGTTTTGAAAACGGCGTATGCTATGTAAAGCTGGAGAACAGCCAGGACACCCTCTATATGACCGTGGAGTATGGAAATGGCTATACCACCAGCCCCCATCGATATGTTATCCCCTGAGATACCGGAAAAAAACGCAAAACAGCGCGCCCCTGTCCCGAAACGGGACAGGGGCGCGCTATTTTTTTAATTCCTATTGGGGCCCATGACATTCTCAGCCGCCCAGATAGGCCTTCTTGACGCTCTCATCCTGGAGCAGGGCGGCGCCGGTGCCGGTGGACACCACGCGGCCGGTCTCCAGCACGTAGCCCCGGTCGGCCACGGACAGGGCCATCTGGGCGTTCTGCTCCACCAGCAGGATGGTGGTGCCCGCCTGGTGCAGCCGCTTGATGATGTCAAAGATCTGCTCCACCAGGATGGGGGCCAGGCCCATGGAGGGCTCGTCCAGCATCAGCAGCTTGGGCTTGGACATGAGGGCGCGGCCCATGGCCAGCATCTGCTGCTCGCCGCCGGACAGGGTGCCGGCCACCTGCTTGCGCCGCTCCTTCAGCCGGGGGAACTGGGCGTACACCCGCTCCAGGCTGGCTGGGATCTCGGCGGCGGGGCGGGTATAGCCGCCCATCTGCAGGTTCTCCTCCACGCTCATTTGGAGGAACACCGCCCGGCCCTCGGGCACCTGGGCCAGGCCCTTGGGGATGAGCTTGTGGGCGGGGATGCCGCCGATGTTCTCCCCCTGGAAGGTGATGGAGCCGGTGTGGCTGTGGAGCAGGCCGGACACGGTCTTCAGGATGGTGGACTTGCCGGCGCCGTTGGCGCCGATGAGGGTGATGATCTCCCCCTCCTCCACGGTGAAGGAGACCCCCTTGACGGCGTGGATGGCGCCGTAATACACATTGATGTTCTCTACGTTCAGCATGGACACGGCGTCACTCACTCCTTCCGGTGCCCAGGTAGGCCTTGATGACCTCCGGGTTGTTCTGGATCTCCTGGGGGGTGCCCTTTGCGATGACCTGGCCGAAGTTGAGCACGCAGATGCCCTCGCAGATGCCCATGACCAGGTTCATGTCGTGCTCGATGAGCAGGATGGCGATCTGGAAGGTGTCCCGGATCTTGACGATGTTGTCCATCAGCTCGGAGGTCTCGGAGGGGTTCATGCCGGCGGCGGGCTCGTCCAGCAGCAGCAGGGACGGGTTGGTGGCCAGGGCGCGGACGATCTCCAGCCGGCGCTGGGCGCCGTAGGGCAGGGAGCCGGCCTTGGCGCCGGCCAGGTCCTGCATGTCGAAGATGCTCAGCAGCTCCATGGCCCGGTCGTGGGCCAGCTTCTCGCTCTTCCAGTAGCCGGGCAGGCGGAAAATACTCTGCCACATGCCGCAGCCCACCTGGTTGTGCAGGCCGATCTTCACGTTGTCCTCCACGCTCAGGTTGGAGAACAGGCGGATGTTCTGGAAGGTACGGGCGATGCCCGCCCGGTTGACCTGGACGGTGTTCATGTTGTGGGTGTCCACGCCGTCCAGCAGCACGGTGCCCCGGGTGGGCTGGTACACCTTGGTCAGCAGGTTGAAGACCGTGGTCTTGCCCGCGCCGTTGGGGCCGATGAGGCCGGCGATCTCAGTGCGGCCGATGGCCATATTGAAGTCGTCCACGGCGGTCAGGCCGCCGAAGTCGATGCCCAGGTGCTGTGCCTCCAGAATGGGGTCCTTGTCGATGTCCCGCTCGGGGATCATGTTCTTGCTGGGCACGGGGACCAGCTTGGTCTCGGGACGAGGTGGTCTGCTCACTGTGCCGCGCCTCCCTTCTGCTCTTCCAGGTCGGCCTTGGTGATGCGGCTCTTCAGCTGGGCGAAGAAGCCCCGGATGGCCGGGTTGTTGGTGGCGATCATGACCAGGATCAGGACGATGGCATACACCAGCATCCGGTACTGATCCAGGTTGAAGCTGCGCAGCAGCTCGGGCAGCACGGTGAGGAAGGCCGCGGCGATGATGGAGCCGCGGATGTTGCCGATGCCGCCCAGCACCACGAAGACCAGGATGAGGATGGAGGTGTTGAAGTCGAATTTCTTGGGGGCCATGGAGGAGTAGTTCATGGCGTAGAGCACGCCGGCGGCGCCCGCCATCACGGCGGAGGTGACAAAGGCCATGAGCTTGTACTTGGTGGCGCCGATGCCCACGCTCTCGGCGGCGATGCGGTTGTCCCGCAGGGCCATGATGGCCCGGCCGGAGCGGCTGTTCACCAGGTTGAGGGTGATGGTCAGGGTGATGAGGATCAGGATGAAGCCGGCGGTGAAGCTGGCCAGCTTGGCGTTGCTGGTAAAGCCCATGGGCCCCTTCAGGATGGACTTGCCGCTCTCGCTCAGGTTGAGGGCCATCTCGTTCTGCAGGGAGAAGTGGAGGCCCTTTTCATCCACGCCCACATAGAGCACATTGAAGATGTTGCGGATGATCTCGCCGAAGGCCAGGGTGACGATGGCCAGGTAGTCGCCCCGCAGGCGAAGCACGGGCACGCCCACGATGACGCCGGCCACGCCGGCCAGCGCCGCGCCCACCACCATGGCGATGGCCAGGCGGAGGCCGTCGTTGGGGATGACGTTCTGGAGGGACATGGCGGCCACCACGCCGGAGAAGGCGCCCACGCTCATGAAGCCGGCGTGGCCCAGGCTCAGCTCGCCGGAGATGCCCACCACCAGGTTCAGGGCGATGGCCATGACCACATAGGCGCAGATGGGCACCAGCTGGCCCTGGATGGAGGGGGACAGCAGGCCGCCGGCGTTGCAGGCCTGGAGGATGATGAAGGCGACGATGACGATGGCGTAGGTGATGGAGTTGTTGACCAGCCGCTTGCGGCCGGTAGAGAGCTTTTTCATATCGGCCACCTCACACTTTCTCGCGGATGGTCTTGCCCAGCAGGCCCGCAGGCTTGACCAGCAGCACGATGATGAGCACGGCGAAGACCACCGCGTCGGAGATGTTGGTGTTGATCACCTTGGCAAAGGTCTCGATGATGCCCAGCAGGATACCGCCCAGCATGGCGCCGGGGATGGAGCCGATGCCGCCGAACACGGCGGCGGTAAAGGCCTTGATGCCGGGCAGGGAGCCGCTGGTGGGGATCAGGTTCTTGTAGCTGGAGAAGAGCAGGGCGCTGGCGATGGCCGCCAGGGCGGAGCCGATGGCAAAGGTCATGGAGATGGTGCGGTTGACGTCGATGCCCATGAGCCGGGCCGCGTCCTTGTTCTCCGAGCAGGCCCGCATGGCCTTGCCCATCTTGGTCTTGCTGGTGAACCAGGTGAGGGCCAGCATGATGACGATACACACCAGCACGGTGACCAGGGACACGTAGGTGATGTTCACCCCTTCAATGGGCAGGGAGCCCTCGGGAATGACGGAGGTAAACACCTTGGGGTCGGCGCCCCACAGCAGCAGGGCGGCGTTCTGCAAAAAGTAGCTGACGCCGATGGCGGTGATGAGCACCGCCAGGGAGGACGCCTGGCGCAGGGGCTTGTAGGCCAGGCCTTCGATGACCACGCCCAGGACGGTACACACCACCACGGCCAGCAGGATGCCCACGATGGGGTTGAGCCCGAAGCTGCCGGTGGCGAAGAAAATCATGTAGGCGCCCACCATGATGACGTCGCCGTGGGCAAAGTTCAGCATCTTGGCGATGCCGTATACCATGGTGTAGCCCAGGGCGATGATGGCGTAGACGCTGCCCAGGCTGATGCCGGTGATGAGATTATTGAGGAAACTCAAGCCATTCACCTCTCTCTGTGTATTTCAGGCACTGTGTATGGCAGAAACATCAGCGGCCCGCCGGGCTGCGGATGTGTCCGCCATACAAACGGATAATACGGGGAAAAGCGGGCTGCCGGGTGCGCCGGCAACCCGCTTTCAATCCCTATGTCAGCGGAGCTGGATCAACTTACTGGGTGACGTACACGCCGCCCTCGACCTTGACCACCACGGGGGCCTTGGAGACCTCGCCGTTGGTGGACCAGGTCATGCCGGTGCCGGTCAGGCCGTCCACGCTGAAGTCGTCGGAGGTGAACTGGGCGATCAGGGCCTCGCAGATGTCCTGGGCGCTCATGTCGGCGGTGATGCCGGCGGCCTGGCAGGCCTCATAGATGGCGTACATGCAGTCATAGCCGTCAGCGGCGAACTGGTTGGGCAGGCCGCCGTAGGCGGACTCGTACTCCTCCACGAACTGGACGGTGCGGTCATCGGTGGCCCAGGCGTTGAAGGGGGTCATGAGCATCAGGCCCTCGGCCAGGGAGGTGTCAAAGCCCTCCAGGTCCAGAATGCCGTCCATGCCGTCGCAGCCGAAGAAGGTGGGCGCATAGCCCATGCTCTTGGCCTGGGACAGGATCAGGGAAGCGGGGGTGTAGTAGATGGGCATGAACACCAGGTCGGCGCCGGCGTCCTTGGCGGCGGTCAGCTGCACGTTGAAGTCGGTGTTGTTGTCGTCGGGGAAGGTCTGGACGGTGACAACCTCCAGGCCGATCTCGTCGGCGGTGGACTGGAAGGCGGTGTAGATGCCGGTGGAGTAGGCGTCGCCGTTGTTGTAGATAACGGCCACCTTGGTGCCCAGGTTGTTATCCTTGATGTAGTTGGCGGCGGTCTTGCCCTGGTTGGGGTCGGTGAAGCAGACCTGGAACACGTTGTCCTTGCCCTCGGTCACGTCGGTGGAGGAGGCGGAGGGGGTCAGCTGGAAGTAGCGGGCGGAGTAGGTCTCGGCGGCCACGGCCACGCAGGGGTTGGTGGTGGTGCAGCCGTAGATGATCTGGGTGCCGTCGCCGATGAGCTTGTTGTAGGCGTTGACAGCCTTCTCGGTGTCGCCCTCATCGTCCTGGAAGTCCAGGGAGAACTGCAGGCCGCCCAGGGCGTTGATCTCCTCAATGGCCACCTCGGCGCCCTGCTTGGTGGCAAGGCCGTACACGGCGGCGGAGCCAGTCAGGGGGCCGATGCCGCCGATCTTGATGGTGCCGGTGGTATCGCCGGTGCCGTTGGTCTCAGTGCCGGTGCTGGCGCTGGGAGCGGGGCTGTTGTTGCCGGTGGTATCGCCGCCGGTGCTGCCGTCGCTTCCGCAGCCGGCGAGCATGGAGAGGCACAGCGCGGAGGCCATTACAAGAGAGAGAACACGAAACTTCTTCATTTCATTTACCTCCTTTAAGGTTGTTGACAATTATAATCTTCGCCTCCGGAATTGTCAACCTCATTCTTGCACAACAGGAGGTCTTTGCACCCTTCCCTCTCTCGGCGCTTTGTACCAATCCGCCCCGTTTCACCCCCCAGCGGGGCGTTTCCGCCGGTCAGATGACCAGGCCGCCGTTGGGGCAAAGCACCTGTCCGGTGATGAAATCCGCCCCCTCCGACGCCAAAAACAGCACGCTTTCCGCCACATCTTCCGCCTTTCCGATGCGCTCCAGAGGGGTCTCCTCCCGCAGGGCGTCCAGGTCCTCGGCGGTGAGATTTCGGTTCATTTCCGTGTCGATCACCCCCGGCGCCACGCAGTTTACCGCAATTCCGGAGGGGCCCAGCTCCTTGGCCAGGGCCTTGGTCAGGCCGATGATCCCCGCCTTGGAGGCGGAGTAGGCCGCCTCGCAGGAGGCGCCCACCTGGCCCCACATGGAGGAAATGGTGATGATTTTCCCCTTTTTCCGGTGGATCATGTGAGGAAGCACCGCTTTACAGCAGTAGAATGGGCCGTCCAGGTTGACGGCCATCAGCTGCCGCCAGTCCGCCGGGGTCATGTCCCCCAACAGGCCCACCCAGCTCCTGCCTGCGTTGCACACCAGAATGTCAAGTTGACAAAATTTATCCAACACATTGTCAACCATAAACTGTACCTGTTCCGGGTCGGCCACGTCGGCCTTCACTGCCATGGCGGTGTGTCCCGCCTCCCGGAGCTCCTCCACCAGGGCCAGGGCCTTCTCCTCGCTGCGGCAATAGTTCACCGCCACGGCGTATCCCGCCCGGGCCAGCCGCCGGGCCGTGGCCGCGCCGATGCCCCGGGATGCCCCGGTGATCAGGGCTGTCTTCTGTTCCATATCTCTCTCCCTCTCAGTCGTTGTTCCGCCAGGTCTCCCGGCGCAGCCACCGGACGCACAGGGGCAGCCAGGTGGCCGCCTGCTCGTCCTGCCAGCCCGGGTCGCCCCCCGACTCGGCGGTGGCGGTGCCCATGGCGTGGGGGCCGTGGCCGTAGTAGTGGAGCTCCAGGGGCACCCCCTGCCGCCGCAGGGCCCAGGCGTAGAGCAGGGTGTTCTCCGCCGGGACGGTGCGGTCGGTGTCCGTGGTCCAAATAAACGTGGGCGGATTGCCCGGCGTCACGCTCTTCTCCAGGGACAGCTTCTCCAGCTCAGTCGGCAGCGCCTCCCGGCCGGTCAGGCGGAAGAAGCTGTCCCTGTGGGCCCACTCCCCCGCCGAGATCACCGGATAACTGAGGATGGCCGCGTCGGGCCGCACCTCCTCGGGAGTCAGGCCCAGCTTCTCCCCGATGACCGGGTCGCCCCACAGGTTGGCCAGGCAGCCCGCCAGGTGGCCGCCGGCGGAAAAGCCGCACACCGCAATGCGGTCGGGCCGGATGCCGTACCGTGCCCCGTTCCGGCGGAGAAAGGCCACCGCCGCCGCGGCCTCCAGCAGGGCCTGGGGCCACCGGTCGGGCTCCACGCTGTAACGCAGCACAAAGGCCTGCACCCCGCCGTGGAGGAAGTCCAGGGCTACCGGCTCGGCCTCGCTGTCTGCGGTCAGCCGGTAGCCGCCCCCGGGCAGGATCAACACGCCCCAGCGCTCTCCCCAGGGCGCGGCTCCGGTCTTCTCCCTGGCGTAGGCAGTCAGGGAGATCTCCGTCGCCCCTTGCGGCAGGGCGGGACAGATCTGTTCCCGTCCGAATCGCTCATATATCATGGTATCGCTCCTCCTTCCGCCCCTGGCGGCCGCTGAACTGTCCTCAGTATAACAGCATTTTCCCCTGCTGCATACCCTCCCCCTCCGCCGCCTTAGAGGCGATTTTATTTTTTCTCAGTCTTTTTTAAAAAAGCTGTTGACAAAGGGCACCTTCGTGGATATAATAGATTTTGCCCTTTGGACGATTAGCTCAGCTGGTACGAGCATCCGCTTGACGTGCGGGAGGTCACAGGTTCGAATCCTGTATCGTCCACCACAGTACAAAGCCCTGAAGCCGTAAGGTTTCAGGGCTTTTGTCATTTTCACGGACAGAACTCTGCCTTTTCGGCGGTCTATTCAAATTAAGCGGAACAATATACGCAGCTTGGAACGCAAAACACCCCAGCGCCATGCTTGAAGCAGGCGCCGGGGTGTTTTCCTGTTTTCCCGTCCGGCAGATGCGGGCGCGCCCCGGTCCAATAAAAAGCACCGGGGTATGCGCGCGATTAGGCGCACCCGAACCCTCCCGGAAACCAGCTCCGGCTGCGCCGTGTCAATTGTCAAAGAGATAGAGCAAATAGCCGTACCCCTCGGCCTCCATCTTGGCGTAGGGGACAAACCGCAGGGCCGCACTGTTGATGCAGTAGCGCACGCCGTTGGGGGACTCGGGATCTCCGGTAAAGACGTGTCCCAGGTGGGAGTCCCCGGCCCGGCTGCGGACCTCGGTACGGTGCATGCCGTGACTGTCGTCCGGGAGCTCCACCAGAGCGGGCGCTTCGATCGGCTTGGAAAAGGCGGGCCAGCCGCAGCCGCTCTCAAACTTGTCCGTGGAGGAGAACAGCGGCTCGCCGGTGACCACGTCCACATAGATGCCCTTCTCAAACTGATTCCAGAATTCGTTGGCAAAGGGCCGCTCGGTGCCGCTCTCCTGGGTGACCCGGTACTGCTCGGCGGTCAGCTTGTCCCGGATGGCCTCCGCCGCCGGCTTCTGGTAGTCGCCGGGGTCGATGTGCAGCTGGGAGAAGAGCCGCATCTCCTCCCGGGGAATGTGGCAGTAGCCGCCGGGGTTCTTCTCCAGATAGTCCTGGTGGTACTCCTCCGCCGGATAGAAGTTCACCAGCGGGCCGATCTCCACAAAAAACGCCTTGCTGCGGCTGCGCTCGATGTCCGCGATGCGCTCCACTGTCTCTCTGGCCTTGTCATTGGTGTAGTAGACGCCGGTCTGATACTGGCTGCCCTTGTCGTTGCCCTGCTGGTTCTGCACCGTGGGGTCGATGACGTAGAAGTAGGCCAGCAACAGGGCATCCAGGCTGACCTGCTCCGGGTCGTACTCCACCCGCACCGTCTCTCGGAAACCGGTCTCGCCGGTGGAGACCGTCCGGTAGTTGGCGTCGGCCTCACCGGTGCCGTTGGCGTAACCGCTCTGGGCGTCAATCACGCCGGGGATGGACTGCATCACCAAGGCCGCCGAGGCGGGATACACCGAGAATGTGGCCCTGCCTCTGTTCCTCAACACCCTGCTGGGCACCCTCTTTGTCTCGGTCCTGCTGTTCATCCTCTACCGGGGCTGGCGGGTCAAGGGCAGCGCGGACCGCAAGAGCTGGAAGGACATCCCCAGGTTCAACCGCAACCAGTGGCTCACCCTGGCGGCCATTCTGGTCATGGTGGTGTGCGTGGTGGTGTTCAAGACCGACATCGGCCTGACCTGCTTCCTGCTGGCCTGCATCCTGGTGGCCCTGAAGGTGGCTGACATCCGGGAGGGCGTCCAGTCCATCCCCTGGAACACCATCCTGCTGATCACCGGCATCGGCGTGCTGATGAACGTGGTCATCACCGCCGGCGGCATTGAGCTGCTGGCCAGGGGCCTTGCCAGCATCATGATCCCCCGCACCGCCCCCGCCCTCATCGCCCTGGCCTCCGGCGTCATGAGCTGGTTCAGCTCCACCTCCGGCGTGGTCATGCCCACCATGATCCCCACCGTGCCCGCCATCCTGTCCAACCTGGGCCCCGGGGCCGCCTCCATCCCGCCCATGCTGATGGTGTCCGCCCTGACGGTGGGCTCCTCCTGCGCCGGTATCAGCCCCGCCTCCACCGGCGGCGGCCTCATCATGGCCTCCCTGGCCGGCGACCTGAAGGACCACAACATCCCCCTGGACCACAACAAGCTCTTTATCAAGCTGTTCCTCACCTCCATCTTCTCGGTCATGATGGCGGTGCTCTTCGCCTTCATCGGCGGCTATAACTTCACGCCCTACGGCTGATAGGGCAGCAAGGAGGAAATTTTATGTGAATGACCATAAGTGAAAAGATCCTGGCCCGGGCCTCCGGCCGGTCGTCGGTCAAGGCGGGTGAAATCGTCTGGGCCAAGGTGGACAAGGCCATGATGGACGACATCCTGGGCCCCCGGGTGGAGATTGCGGAGAAGCTGAAGCTGCTGGGCGCCAAGGTCTGGAACCCGGACCGGGTGACCATTATCTCCGACCACTACACGCCCCCCGCCAACGCCAAGCAGGCGGAGATTGTCAAGTTCACCCGGGAGTGGGCCTGTGAGAACCATGTGGAGCACTACTACGAGTTCGCCGGTCCCTGCCACCAGGTGATGGTGGAGAAGGGCCGGGTGGCCCCCGGCGAGGTGGTGGTGGGCACCGACTCCCACACCTGTACCTACGGCGCCCTGGGGGCCTTCGCCACCGGCATCGGCTCCACCGAGATGCTGGGTGTGCTGGCCACCGGCGAGATCTGGCTCAAGGTGCCCCAGACCATCCGCCTGCGGTTTGACGGCGCCCTCCAGCCCGGGGTCATGGCCAAGGACGTGGCCCTGCGGGCCATCGGCACCGTGGGCCACAACGGCGCCACCTACAAGGCCATGGAGTTCTGCGGCTCCACCTTCCGGTCCATGATCATGGACGAGCGGCTGTGCGTGGCCAACATGGCGGTGGAGGCGGGCGCCAAGAACGGCCTCATCCCCTATGACAGCATTACCCAGGCCTATCTGCGGGAGCTGGGCGTGGACGGCGGCTGGCCCTGCGAGAGCGACCCGGACGCGGTGTACTGTCAGGACCTGCACTTTGACGCCAGCGCCCTGGAGCCCCTGTGCGCCTGCCCCCACGAGGTGGACAACGTGGCCCCGGTCCGCCAGGTGACCGATGTTGCCATCCATCAGGCCTATCTGGGCTCCTGCACCGGCGGACGGTATCACGACCTGGCCCAGGCGGCCAGCCTCCTCCGGGGCAGAAAGATTGCCAAGGGCATCCGCCTGCTGGTGTCTCCCGCCTCCCGGGAGATCACGGTGGCCGCCTCCGCCCTCACCGGACGGCTCACTGACCCCCGGGATATCTGTTAACGGAAAGGAGGCCCCTTATGTCACATCTGATTTACGGCACCGCCCTGAAATACGGCGACAACATCAATACCGACATCATCTCTCCCCCGGCCTACATGGAGCTGTCCATCGAGGAGGCGGCCCGGTACGCCATGAGCCCTGTGGAAGACACCTTTGCCGCCCGCTGCAAGCCGGGCGACCTCTTTGTGGCCGAGAAGAACCTGGGCTCCGGCTCCAGCCGGGAGACCGCCCCCCTCACCCTCCGTGCCCTGGGCATCAAGACCATTGTGGCCCAGTCCTACGCCCGTATCTTCTACCGCAACTGCATCAATCTGGGCATTCTGGCCATCGAGTGCCCTGAGACCGACAAGATCTCCGAGGGCGATAAGCTGGAGATCGACTACCAGAACGGCGTCATCCACAACCTGACCACCGGCCGGGAGCTGCCCTGTGACCCCATCCCCAGCCATATCATGGACCTGGTGGCCCGGGGCGGGCTGGTGGAGTACCTGAAGGGACGCATCAAGACATCATAAGGAGGTAACGTTATGCACCCTGAAATGGAGGCCCTGTGCTGCGCCATTGTCCGCGGCGGCACCAGCAAGGGCATTTTTATCATGAAGAACGAGCTGCCCGCCGACCCCGTCCTGCGGGACAAGGCCATTCTGGCCATCTACGGCAGCCCCGACCTGCGGCAGATCGACGGCCTGGGCGGCGCGGACACCCTCACCAGCAAGCTGGCCATCATCGGCCCGGCCACCAAGGAGGGCGCCGACGTGGACTACACCTTCGGCCAGGTGAGCATCACCGACCCCTTTGTGGACTACGGCGGCAACTGCGGCAACATCTCCTCCGCCGTGGGCCCCTTTGCCATTGACATGGGCCTGGTGGAGGCGGTGGAGCCGGTGACCACGGTGCGCATCCACCTGACCAACACCGGCCGCATCCTCACCGCCCAGGTCCCCGTCAGGGGCGGCAAGGCGGCGGTGGAGGGGGACTTCGCCATTGACGGCGTACCCGGCACCGGCGCCCGCATCACCCTGGACTGGTCGGACGTGGTGGGCGGCATCACCGGCCGCCTGCTGCCCACCGGCAGCCCCAGGGACGTGATCCAGGCCGGCGGCAGGGACTACTGCGTGTCCGTGGTGGACGCGGGCAACGTGGTGGTGTTCATCCGGGCCGAGGAGCTGGGCCTCACCGGCACCGAGACCCCGGCCCAGATCGACGGCGACCAGGCCCTCATGGACCGCATTGAGGAGATCCGGGGCAAGGTCTGCCAGAAGATCGGCCTGGTGGAGCGGTGGGAGGACGCCAGGCGGCTCACTCCCTATCAGCCCTTCTTCGCCATGGTGAGCGCCCCCGCCGCCCACACCTGCTTCAACGGCGTGGAGGTGGCGGCCGACCAGGTGGACGTGGTATCCCGGCTCACTTTTATGCTCAAGATGCACAAGGCCTACCCGGTCACCGGCACCGTGGCCACCGGCGCGGTGGCCCGGGTACAGGGCAGCGTGGTGTGGGATCTGCTCAGCGACAAGGCCAAGGCGGACGGCGTGCTCCGCATCGGCCACCCCTCGGGCATCATCCCCATCGAGGCCCTGGCGGACAGCGCGCCCGGCCGCACCGAGATCAAGAAGCTGGGCGTGTACCGCACCGCCCGCATGATTATGGAGGGACAGGTCTATGTCCGGAAGGAGGTGTTCCATGGCTGAGTCCAGAAAAATCCGGCTGGTGGAGGTGGGCCCCCGGGACGGCCTCCAGAACCTGAAGGACTATCTGCCCGTCCGGGAGAAGCTGGCCCTCATCGACGGCCTGATCCAGGCCGGGGTGTCCCACCTACAGATCACCTCCTTTGTCAGCCCCAAGGCCATCCCCCAGATGCAGGACGCCGAGGAGGTGGCCCGCACCTGCCTGGAGCGCTATCCCCAGGCCGATCTGTTCGCCCTGGTGCCCAACCTGCGGGGGGCCCAGACCGCCCAGCGGCTGGGCATGAAGAAGGTGGCCAACGTCATCTCCCTCAGCGAGAGCCACAACAAGGCCAACATCAACCGCACCCGGGCCCAGTCCCTGGAGGAGCTCTCCCGCATCCGGGACAGCCTGCCCGAGCTGGAGGTGTGCGTGGACGTGGCCACCGCCTTCGGCTGCCCCTTTGAGGGCCGGCCCGCCCGGCAGGCCCTGCTGGACTTTGTGGGCCAGGTCCACCAGCTGGGCGTCCGGACCTTCTGCCTGTGCGACACCATCGGCGTGGCCGACCCGGCCCAGGTCCGCGGCTCCCTGACGGCGGTGAAGGCCGCCTTCCCCGACAGCGCCTTCCAGGTCCATATCCACGACACTCGGAACATGGGCATGGTCAACACCCTGGCCGCCATCGAGTGCGGCGCCGGCGGCGTACAGTCCACCCTGGGCGGCCTGGGGGGCTGCCCCTTTGCCCCCGGCGCCTCGGGCAACACCGCCACCGAGGATCTGGTGTACATGCTCCACCTGATGGGCTACGACACCGGCATCGACTTCGACCGCCTGCTGGCCCTGGCCAAGTCCTTCCACGCCGCCGTGCCCGGCAATTACAGCAGCCACCACATCCATATCGCTCAGAACCCCTGCTGCTGAGCCCCGAAATCCATACCGGGAAGGGCTGCAAGCCGCTGTTTTCCTCCGAAAACAGCGGCTTGTCCCTTTTGGGCCGGCCGGAAAGGGGATTCCACGGTATTCCAGGCGGTTTCGGATTGTCCGGCGGCAGAATTCCTGATATAATGTCCAGGCCCCGGCGCGGTCCGCTCCGGGGTGAGACACGGCGCAGGCCGTATCTTTTTAAGGAGGCATTTTTATGATTCAGGAAGAATTCGCCCAGATTCTCTCCTTTTATCAGGGCCGGGGCGCGGCCAGCGACCAGAATGAGCTGGTGGCGCTGCTGCGGGAGACCCAGGAACTGTACGGCGGCGTCATCCCCCAGCACGCCCTGGACGAGATCGCCCGCGTCCTGGGCTTCCGGGAGACCTTTCTCCCGGCTGTGCTCAGGCGCTACCCCTCCATCAAGACCGAGGCGGTGCGGCACAGTCTGACCGTGTGCCAGGGCCCCTCCTGCGGGCGGCGGCGGGAGCTGCTGGACTTTCTGTCCAGAGAGTACGGCGTGGAGCCCGGCGGCGTGGCTCCGGCGGGCTTCCGGCTCCAGACCGGCGGCTGCATGAAAAACTGCGGCAAGGGTCCCTGCGTCCGGTGGGACGGCGTTGTCCACACCGGCATGACCCCGGACGCCCTCCGGGCCCTCATCGAGAAGAAATGAGCGAAGCGGACCCCGGCCTGCCTTTCGGCAGGCCGGGGTCCGCTTTTTTCAAAAAATCTTTTGTAAATAGTTGTACAGGGCCAGGTGCCAGCTCTCCCAGGAGTGGGACTGCATGGGGAACACGTCAAAATTGGTGTTCACGCCGCTGGTCAGCCGGGGCTCCAGCTCCAGCAGGGCGGCGTAGTCCTGAAGCTGTCCAGGCAGGGCGAAGTCCAGGGTGCCGCTGGAGACATACAGGTAGTGGATGGGGTAGTCACCAAAGGCCTCGGACTGGATGGTCTCCCGGAAGTAGTCGGCGCTGGTGCGGCTGCCGCTGAAGGTGCCGAACCAGGAGAAGTAGTCCAGGCTGCCGCAGAGCACCGAGTGATAGGTGGTCACTGCCCCACGGGACAGCCCGGCAAAGGCCCGGTGGTCCCGGCTCTCGGCAAAGCCCTGCTCGTCGCAGGTAGCGGCGTAGGTGGAATAGCGGCTCTCCACGGCGGGCATCAGGTCGTTGCGCAGCTCCTGGGCAAAGGAGTAGGTCAGCTGGTCCAGGTCGCCGGCGCAGTCGTCCTCCACATAGAAGGTGGGGGTGACGATGATGAGGGGCTCGATCACCCCCTGGGCGATGAGCTGGTCCACCATGTCCTTGTTCTCGCTGTGCTCCACCAGCCAGGCCCGCTCGGTGTCGCCGGTGCCGTGGAGCAGGTAGAGGATATTGTACTGGGTATCCGGGTCGTACCCGGCGGGCAGATAGACATAGGCCGTCTTTTCCACCTCCCGCTGGTCAGTGGCGTAGGCCTTGGTCTGGTAGGTCAGCTCCTCCACCGTCCCTCCCTGCTCACAGGGCTGGGAGAACCGGTCGGGCACCGCCCAGATGGCCCGTCCGGCGGTCTGTACCGCCCGGCTGGACGCCGCGCTGCCCTGCCAGAAGGCCAGGCCGCCCACCAGCACCACCGCCAGCACCACCACGGTCCAGATTCTGGGCCGGCGGGGCGGGGTCTTGTGGCGGAGCTGGAACACGGTGCCGGCAACGGCGGCAATCAGGGCCACACCTGCCTGGACGAAGAAGCCCAGGTTGAAGAGGGTGGTCTCCAGGTAGTTGGTGGTGATGCCCAGCATCAGCCCCGGCACGGCCACCGCCAGCAGCAGGGCGGGCAGGCGGCTCTGCCAGGCCAGCAGGCACACAAGCAGGAAGAGCACCTCAAACAGGCACAGGTTGATCAGGGGCAGGGCGCTGGCCAGCAGGGCGTAGCGCACCACATCCACCACCGCCACCAGGGCGATGAGAACTATGGCCAGCAGGCAGATGCCCTCTGCCCCAATGGCTTTCTTTTTTCCTTCAGGCGTATGCAAGGCTGGTGCCCCCTCAGTCCTTGGCGGGCCACACAGTGGCCAGGGCAGCGGCGATGACGGTGACCACCAGCAGCACGGCGCTGGCAATCCAGGAGGCGCTCAGGCCGTCCATGTTGATTTTGGAGAGGATGTCGCCGATTTCGTCAAAAGCCAGGTCGATAAACACGGCCAGCCCGGCCAGGGCGCAGACAAAGGGGAGGTACTCCAGGAAGGAAGCCTTCCGGACTGCCACGGCCACCAGCTCCAGCACAGCGGCGGCAGCCAGCAGAATAATAATGGCGGGCGCGTTTTCCCGGGCCTTGGCGCCGGCGTAGACAATGGCGGTCACCACAGCCAGCACGGCGGCGGCCAGTGGGAGAATCCTGCTCTTATTCAACATCTTTTTCATGGTATTGTGTTACGCCTCCTTCTTCTTTCCCAGGCTGCCCCGGACCAGCACCACCACGGCGGCCAGGTCGATGACGGCCAGCACGGCAATCACAGCGTAGGCCGCGGCCTCCCAGTAGGGTGTGGTCTCCACCACGTGCGCCGTGGGGGACAGGCCGTTGACGCCAATGCTGTCGGCCAGATTGTAGAGGATGATATGGCAGGCCTCCCGCAGGTTCTCCAGCAGCTTGGCGTCGGTGGAGGCCTGGTTGATGACGTGGGCATAGAATACAGTGCCCGAGGTGGCCCACATGGTGCTGCCGTTCTCCAGGCCGGCAAAGACGCTCTGGAGAGTGGTATTGATGGCAATATCCGTGTCGATAATGGCGGTGGAGCCCCACTCAGTGCGGACAATGTCTTTCATCAGGCCCGCGCAGGCGCCCGACCAGGTGCAGCCGATGCGGTTGAAGGAGCCCATGGTGCCCTTGACGGCGCCCTCGGTAAAGGCGGCCTCAAAGGCCTTCAGGTAGATCTCACGGATGGCCTGCTCGTTGGAGAAGGTGCAGATGCCCTGCCGGTTGGTCTCCTGGTCGTTGAGGGCGAAGTGCTTGATGTAGGGGATGATGCCCTTGCTCTGGAGGCCCTCCACCTCCACCAGGGCCATCTGGCCGGAGAGGTAGCCGTCCTCGGAGAAGTATTCAAAGTTGCGGCCCGCGTAGGGGGTGCGGTGGATGTTGACGGCGGGGGTGTAGGCGCCCTCGGTGTCGGTGCGCAGCCAGTCCTCGCCCATGGCCTCGCCCACCCGGCGGAGCAGCTCGGTGTTGAAGGTGGAGGCCCGGACCACCTCGCCGCAGTAGCCGGTGGCGGTGCTGCCGTCCTCGGTGTAGGTGCGCTGGTTGTTGCCCTGGGGGCCGTCCTTCATGAACATGGCGGGGTAGGCGATGGAGGGAATGGGAGACAGGCCGGAGCCGGTGACGATCTTCACCATCTCATCCACGGTGAGCTGGTTGAGGATCTTGTCCCAGGCCTCCGTGTCGTCAAAGGCCACTCCGGTCATCTTGGCCAGGGTCATCTGGTTGTCCTGGCCGGTGATGATGGAGGAGATATCGCTGCTGCCCGGCTCATAGCTGCCCTCGGCGTCGATGTCTGCGATCATCTCGTCGGTGGCGGTCAGGTCGGTATAGGTCTCAGGGAAGGTGGTCCAGTCGCTGCGGGTCAGATAGCCGGTCTCGTAGCCGTAGTACTCCAGGCTGGCGCTGTCCAGCCGGTTGGTGATCTCATTGCCGCTGTAAGACTGGTTGAGCAGCTCCTTGGCGGGGTTGCTCCAGCGGTAGGTCAGGGCGGCATCGCCCTCATAGTCCATGCCGTCGGCCACGGTCTTGCCCCGGGCGGCCAGGATATTGTTCAGGGCGTCGTGGGCGCCGTTGCCCAGGGCAAAGTAGTAGTCGCCGGCGTCCAGTACGTAGGTCTTGGCGTCCTTGTAGTCGTAGGAGGCCATGTCCTGCCGGTCCACGGTCAGCTCCACCTGGCAGCTCTCGCCGGGCTGGAGCACATCGGTCTTGGCAAAGGCGGCCAGCTGCACAGCGGACTTCTCAATGCCGCCGGCGGTGTAGGGCTGCTGGAGGTAGACCTGCACCACGCTCTTTCCGGCGGCGGTGCCGGTATTGGTGACCTCCACGGTGAGGGTCAGCCCATCGTCCCCCATCTGGGCGGAGCGGATCTCCTGCTGGTAGGGCTGGCCGTCCTCAGCGCCGTAGCTCAGGCCGTAGCCGAAGGAGTAGCACACCTCGTCGGTGTAGTTCCAGGTGTCGCCCATAAAGGCGCCGGCGGAGGAGGCGGCGTTGGTGCCCGCCGGGTCCAGCACGCTGTCGGCGTAGCGGGTCTCGTAGTACCGGTAGCCCACGTAGATGCCCTCGGCATACACCACATACTTGGTGCCGTTGTTATCCGCGCCGATCTGGGCCTCAATCTCGCTGGCATTGGTGAAGGTGAAGTCCCCGAAGTTCTGCATGGCCGGAGAGGAGAAGGAATCGGCGGCATAGGTGTCCGCCAGATGGCCGGAGGGGTTGATCTCGCCGCACAGGGCCTTGGCCACCGCGCGGGCGCCGCTCTGGCCTACGCCGCCGATCCAGATGCAGGCGTCAATGCCGTACTCCTCCTGGTCCACCCAGCCCAGCTCCATGGCGTTGGAGGTGTTGATGAGGGCGATGACCTTGTCAAACTTGCCGCTGTCCTGGATCTCCCGCAGGACATCCTTCTCCTGCTCCTGGAGGGACAGATACTTGGTGCCGTCGCCAAAGTCGCCGGTGGGCATGTCGGAGCCCTCGCCGCCTACCCGGGAGAAGACCACAATGGCCGCATCGCTGTAAGCGTCGTAGGAGTCCCGCACCGCGTCGGTGTACTCGCTGACAGGCACCTCGGCGATAAAGATGTCCTCCGCCTTGGCGCCCATGTAGCTGCCGTTGCTGCGGGTATAGCCGTCCTTGCCGTCATAGCTCTTGTAGAAGTCCCAGACGGTACTGTTGACCTCAAACATGCCGTCGGCCTACATGGCGTCCTTCAGGTTGACGGCAATGGATGCGTCGATGCCGCCGGCGCCGGTGCCGCCCAGCACCAGGTCCGCCGAGGAGCGGCCGAAGAGGGTCACCTTGGAGCCCTTGGCCAGAGGCAGCGTGCTGTTCTCGTTCTTCAGCAGCACGATACCCTCCCCGGTGACCTCCTCCACCAGGGCGTCGGCCTGGGCCTTCCAGTCCTCCAGGCTCATGCCGTTGTCGGGATAGCGGTCGGTGACCTCCGTTCCGCTCTCGTCCACGGTCTTGTACATGTCGCCGCCTATGGCGCTGCAGATCAGCGACCGGTAGGAGGCTGCGCCGGACGTGACGCCGATGGCCACGGCCAGCAGGGTGCTCGCCACGGCGATGACGCCGCGGGAGGCGGATGCGCTCTTTTTCTTCACTGTGTATTTCCCCTTTCTCCCTGTCTTTTGGTAAGCTCAACATACCACAAATCAAAGGAGATAGGGGGTGTTGGCAAATCCGTCAGATTTTCTGGCAAATCTGTCGCCGCTCAGGGATTGCCGCCCGGCCTGGGCAGAAGGATGCTCACCACGAACAGCTCCCCCTCCTGGCCGATGTGGAGGGTGCCGCCGTACTTCTCCGTAATGTACCGCACGCTGCGCAGGCCAAAGCCGTGGTAGTCCCGGTTGGACTTGGAGGTGACAGGCAGCCCGTCCCGCATGGGCGGGGAGACGGGGCAATAGTTCTCCGCCCGGATGCAGACAAAACCGTTCTTCTCCGCCACCGTCAGGGCCACGCACCGCCGGGCGGCCGGCTCCACGGTCCGCTCATACTCAATGGCGTTGTCCAGGATATTGCCGAACAGGGAGGCGATGTCCGCCTGCTGGAGGAAGGACAGGGCCTCCCCCTGGGCCATGACGGTCATCTCGATGCGGTCCTCCCGGCAGCGGAGCTGTTTCTCGGTGAGGATCACGTCCAGGGCCTTGTTCCCCGTGTTGCTGCTGGTCTCGTACTGAGCCACCGCCGCCTCAATCTCGGACAGCTCACGGCTGTCGCAGCTGCCCAGAGACCGCATAAGGGTGATCTGGTGCTTCAGGTCGTGGGCCTTCATGTTGATGAGGTCCATGCTGTTGCGGGTGATCTCGTACTGCTTCTGCTCCTTGCGCATGAACCGCTCCAGCAGCTGGTTCTCCTCCCGGGCATTGCGCAGGGCCAGCAGGCCGTACTGGAGACACAGCCCGGCAATACAGCACAGGATCAGGGGCGGACGGATAATCCACAGGCTGTCGATGCCGTAGCTCTGGAAGAGGAACTGCATGGTGTACACAAAGAGCGCGGAGGCCAGGGAGATGGCGTACACATAGCGCCCCGGCAGGCGGATCTCCCCGCAGCGCTCGGTCTGCCGGGCAAAGAACCACCAGCACGCCCCGTAGACCACTGCGGTGACGGCCAGGGAGAGGCACGGCCATCCAACCTGGCTGAAGGAGGCGGCAAAGGGCTGGTAAATGAGGTTTTCCACATTGTAGGACAGGTTCTGGGTCAGCTGGGCGCCCACGCAGCAGAAGAGCACCTCCCTGAGCCGGGCCCGGAAGCAGAACAGGCACAGCCCCAGGGACAGGAGAAAGATGGTCAGGGAGAAAAAACCGGACACATAGCGGGCGATAAAGTTGGGAATGACCACCGACAGCACTATATAGACCCCTCCCCCTGCCGTCAGCCGCAGCCAGAAATGGCTCCGGCGGGGCAGGGGCCGGGTAAAGATCAGCTCCGCCGCCAGGATCTGAAGCAGATAGCCGTGGTAAAGGGTGATCTGAAACAGGCCCTCTCCCATCATTTCAAAATCCCTCCGCTCATGTACACCGTCAGCCGGTTCCAGAAGTCGTTTTTATAAGTCCGGGCCACCGAGAGGCGCTCCCCCGCCACGGTCACCTCGCTGCCCGACGCCTGCTCCACGTAGGACAGGTTGATGAGCAGGGAGGCGCTGGCGGCGGCAAAGCCGTTGGCCAGGAAGGCGGCGGTGATGTCCCGCATGGACCCCCGCATCCGGTAGTCGCCGGTCTCCGTGTGGAAATAGAGGTAGTGCTTGCTGCTCTCCACGTACCTGATCTGGGAGAAGCGGACGGTCTGAATCCCGTTGGACACGGGGATATGGAAGCTCTCGTCCACCTTGATGTGGGCGATGGCCTTCTCCAGCTTGATCTTGAACAGGTCGTAGGCCAGGGGCTTGATGACAAAGTCCAGGGCGGCCACCTCGTAGCCCCGGATGGCGTACTGGGCCATACTGGTGAGGAAGATGAGGCACACGTTCTGGTCGGTCTCCCGCAGGCGGCGGGCGGCGTCCAGCCCGTCCATGTGGGGCATGACGATGTCCATGAAGATGATCTGGAAGCGGCCGTCGTACTCGTCCAGGAAGGTGGCCCCGTCCCCGAACACCTGGGCCTGGACCGCCTGGTGGGTCTCGGCCCCGAACCGGTGCACATATTCCAGCATCTGATTGGCAAAAATCTCCTCGTCCTCCACAATGGTAATGGAAATCATGCGCTGTCTCCCTCCGTGTCTCCCCGTCCCGGGGTCCCCTGTTTTGTGATTATTTTATTTTATCATAGCCCCGGGGGATATTCCAGCGCTCTGCCGGCGGTTTTGCCCCTCCTCCCCGCCGCTTTTCTCTCTTCCGGTTGAATTTTGCACGAAAATTTCTGTGAAACCCCGGCCTACCCCCGTTCTTTGTTGACACTGGGGCGGAAATACGATAAAGTAGTGTCTGCTGAATCGATCCTGCGATGTATTTTCCATGCGAGGGAGGATTTCCCGCCATGTTTGACGGCGTTTTATTTGACCTGGACGGCACGCTGTGGAACGCCACCGTCCGTATCTGCGAGGGCTGGAACCGGGCCCTGGCCCGGCACCCGGAGATCTCCCGGCCGCCGGTGACCGTGCCCGAGGTGGAGGCCACCATGGGCCTGCTCCTGCCCGACATCGCCCGCAAGATCCTCCCCAATGAGAGCGAGGAGACCCGGGCCATGATGCTTAAGGCGCAGGAGGACGAGGAGTTCGTGCTTCTGCGGACCCAGGGCGGCGTGCTCTACCCCGCCGTGAAGGAGACCCTGGCCGCCCTCTCCGCTCGGGCAAAGCTCTTTGTGGTGAGCAACTGCCAGGACGGATACATCCAGACCTTCTACGCCGCCCACAAGCTGGACCGGTATTTCACCGGCTTTGAGTGCGCCGGACGCACCGGCCAGCCCAAGAGTTACAACATCGCCCTGGTGGCCCGGCAGTACGGCCTGGCGCGGCCGGTCTATGTGGGGGACACCCTGCTGGACTGCACCTCCGCCCGGGAGGCCGGGGTCCCCTTCCTCCACGCGGCCTACGGCTTCGGCGGCCCCGTTGAGGGCGTACCCGCCGTCCGCGCCTTTGCCGACATCCCCGCCGCACTGGCGGCCATGTGTCCCCCCTGAGGGCGCTTTCTCCTGTGTGCTGTATAAAACTGTAGAGAGGTTTGCATCTATGTCAAAATACGAAGCTGAAATTTCCCGCCGCCGCACCTTTGCCATCATCTCCCACCCCGACGCCGGTAAGACCACCCTGACCGAGAAGTTCCTCCTGTACGGAGGCGCCATCGCCCAGGCCGGCGTGGTCAAGGGCAAGAAGAACAGCCGCGCCGCCACCTCCGACTGGATGGAGATCGAGAAGCAGCGCGGCATCTCCGTCACCTCCTCGGTGATGCAGTTCCAGTACGAGGGCTTCTGCATCAACATCCTGGACACCCCCGGCCACCAGGACTTCTCCGAGGACACCTACCGCACCCTGATGGCCGCCGACAGCGCCGTCATGGTCATCGACGCGGCCAAGGGCGTGGAGGCCCAGACCCGGAAGCTGTTCAAGGTGTGCGCCATGCGGGACATCCCCATCTTTACCTTCATCAACAAGATGGACCGGGAGGCCCGGGACTCCTTCGAGCTGCTGGAGGAACTGGAGAAGGAGCTGGGCATTGAGACCTACCCCGTCAACTGGCCCATCGGCTGCGGCAAGGAGTTCAAGGGCGTGTACGACCGGGGCAGCAAGAAGATCATCCACTTCACCTCCAACGGCGGCGCCAAGGCGGCCACCGCCACCGAGGTGGAGCTGGGGGACCCCAATCTGGACGACCTGATCGGGGAGCGGCTCCACCGGCAGCTCACCGACGAGATCGAGCTGCTGGACGGCGCCGCCGCCGAGTTCGACCTGGACCGGGTACGCCACGGCAAGCTGTCCCCCGTGTTCTTCGGCTCCGCCCTGACCAACTTCGGCGTGGAGCCCTTCCTGGAGCACTTTCTCCGCATGACCACCGGTCCCCTGCCCCGCACCGCCGGCGACACTCTCATCGACTCCATGGACGACAGCTTCTCCGCCTTTGTGTTCAAGATCCAGGCCAACATGAACAAGGCCCACCGGGACCGGATCGCCTTCATGCGCATCGTGTCCGGCAAGTTCGAGGCGGACAAAGAGGTCTACCACGTCCAGGGCGGCAAGAAGATCCGCCTCTCCCGGCCTCAGCAGCTGATGGCCGCCGAGCGCGAGATCATTGAGGAGGCCTACGCCGGGGACATCATCGGCGTGTTCGACCCGGGCATCTTCTCCATCGGCGACACCCTGTGCGCTCCGGGGAAGAAGTTCAAGTTCGACCCCATCCCCACCTTTGCCCCCGAGCACTTCCGCCGGGTGCGCAGCCTGGACACCATGAAGCGCAAGCAGTTTCTCAAGGGCATGGAGCAGATCGCCCAGGAGGGCGCCATCCAGATCTTCAAAACCCCCTACTCCGGCATGGAGGAGGTCATCGTGGGCGTGGTGGGCACCCTTCAGTTCGACGTGCTGGAGTACCGGCTGAAGAACGAGTACAACGTGGACCTCTATATGGAGGGCCTGCCCTATGAGTACCTCCGCTGGATCGAGACCGAGGACGGCGAGCCGGTGAAGGAGGAGGACCTGATCCTGGGCGACGGCGTGAAGCTGGTGGAGGACTACAAGGGCAACCAGCTGCTCCTCTTCGCCACCCAGTGGGCCATCAACTGGACCAGCGAGCGCAACAAGCAGCTCACCCTGCTGGAGTTCGGCGGCGGCTGGCAGAAGTAAGTTTATCTGAAACAATCAGGGAGTGTGCTCCGATGCCGGAGCACACTCCCTGATTGTTTCAATCCCGCCTTGCCATCCCTCCTCCGCTCTGCTATGATGGAAAATAACAGCGGATACCCTCTATTTCTGTCAAATCAGGAGGAAGGATCATGGCCGGCTTTACAGACAAGCCACTCAGCGGGCGCAGCGAAGACATCTTTGACGTGGAGAAGTACATCAAGGGCCTGAGCAGCTTTATTCTGGAGTGCGACACGCCCATGACCGTTGCGGTCCAGGGGGACTGGGGCAGCGGCAAGACCAGCTTTATGATGCTCATCCGGGAGGAGCTGGAGGACAAGGTGCTCCCCGTCTGGTTCAACACCTGGCAGTTCTCCCAGTTCAACCTGGGGGACCGGCTGCCCCTGCTGCTGGTGTCCCGGCTGACGGCCTCCCTGGGCCTCAAGGGCATCCAGGCCGACTCCATCAAGAGCTCCCTGCGCACTCTGGGGAGCGTACTGTTCCGGGTTGGCCTGTCGGCGGCCAGCACCGTCACCGGTCTGGATGTGGCGGGCGCGGCGGAGTCCGCCATGAACTCCGAAGAGGAGGACGTGACCGAGGCCATCTCCACCCTGAAGGCCCGGTTCCAGGACTGCGTGAAGCAGGCCCTGAAGGAGCAGAAGAAGGACCGGGTGGTCATCTTTGTGGACGACCTGGACCGGCTGGAGCCGGCCCGGGCGGTAGAGCTGCTGGAGGTGCTCAAGCTCTTCCTGGACTGCGACAAGTGCGTGTTCCTTCTGGCCATCGACTACGCCGTGGTCTCCCAGGGCATCCGGCAGAAGTACGGCGAGAGCCTGGGCATGGACAAGGGCCGCAGCTTTTTCGACAAGATCATCCAGGTGCCCTTCAAGATGCCGGTGGCCCACTACGACATTGAGAAATTCGTCCGGGCCGCCATGGAGCAGATGCGCCTGCCCGTGGCAGACGCGGCCCCCTATGTGGCCCTCATCCGCACCTCCATCGGCTACAATCCCCGCGGCATCAAACGGCTGCTCAACGCCTTTCTCCTGCTCCAGCGCATCCACAGCGGCGAACACCTGGACCAGGACCACGAAAAGCGGCTGCTCTTTGCCGTGCTCTGTCTCCAGCTGTCCTACGAGGAGGTATACAACTTTGTGGTCCGCAGCAGCGGCCGGCTGACGCCGGAGTTTTTCAACCAGCTGGCCCAGCCTGAGCGGTACGCCGCCCTGCTCTCCGGCGATGAGCTGGACGAGGACATGGAGGAGACCGACCCCCTGCTCCAGGAGCTGTTTGAACAGTGGGGCCTGGACGGCTCCGCCGATGTGAACCGGATCACCGATTTTATGGAGAGCTTCCGCACCGCCCTGGCGGCCTCCGATCAGGCCCTCACCCGGGAGGATCTGAGGCTGCTGGAGAACATCCTCAATTTCTCCGCCACCACTACCGCCGAGGCGGACGTCCCGGTCAGCCGGTTTATCTCCGCCAACGGCAACACCGGCAAGGGCGTACGCTACCAGAACCGGCTGGACGATACGGCCGCTTATCACAAGATCGACGAGCCCATTGTCTTTGACAATCTGCGGAAGCTCCCCGGCTGGAACGGCTCCCAGCTGGAGGCCTTCCGCCTCTTCGGTCAGGAGACGCCTGTCCGCAAATACAGCGCCCTGCTTACCCAGGTGCTGGACATCCTCTATGAGCGGGACCCGGAGAAATTCCGGGCCATTCAGGCCTCCCCCGCCGCTCACGACCTGTCCACCCTCTTCGACTGCAAACGGGACTCCTCCAAGACAGCCCGGGTACCGAAGGCCGGGGTGGACGTGGAGGTCAACAACTCCAGCCACACCAAGGTCAACGACCTGCGGAAGATGATGACCGCCATGGGGTACGCCCCCGGCGAGTTGGAGCTGAAGGTCCGGCTGGCCCACCGGGTGGAGCAGGAACGCGCCGATTGAACCGGCAAAAAAGCGCTGTCCCCATACGGGACAGCGCTTTTTTGTCTCTCTTTACCCCTGCTGAGCGGCAGTCACGGAATGCCGGGCCTTCTGGACCGCAGCGGCCAGGGCCGGGGCGCAGACAATGGCAACCACAGCGTTGAAGGTGGTGGCGGGCAGCTTGGGCACCAGGGCCGCCAGGGCGGGGCCCGCCTGAAGGCCGCCCAGCAGCAGGCCGTCCCAGGCAAAGCCCTTGAACAGGTACAAAGCCGCGTACACCACCGCGCCGGTCACCGTGCCCGCCAGATTCCAGCCGTACCGCTCACCCCGGCGGCCGGCGCTCCAGGCGATGAGGCCCACCGCCACGCCGTAGGCCCCCTTGGTGATAAAGGTGATCCAGCACTCGGAGATGTACAGGGGGTTGGTCATATCATAGATGGCCGAGCCGATGCCCGCCGCCAGGCCGCCCCCCACCGGGCCCAGGAAAATGCCCGACAGGGCGCACATGATGTTGCCCAGGTGAAAGGACGTGGTGCCCACGTTCACGGGCAGGGTGATCCGCAGGGCGGAGCCCACCGCCACCAGGGCGGCCATCAGGCCCGCCATGACGGCAAACATCAGCTTTTGGTCCCTTGTGTTTCTGGAATTGAGAATCATAACGCTTCCCTCCTGAGGATTGACTTGTACTCTCTGATGCTGTATTATACACGCAACTGGCATCTTTAAAATATCCAGTTTTATTATTTTTTATCAGGTCAGTTTGGAGGCGGTTCTGATGTCCACATCCTTCTTTGTGCCCCAGGAGGGGGCTCTCCCCCTCTACGAGCAGATCTACCGCCGCATGGTGGAGGAGATCCGCACCGGCCGCCTGGCCGCCGGGGAGCGGGCCCCCTCCAAAAGGCAGCTGTGCGCCCAGCTGGGGGTGAGCCTGTCCACGGTGGAGACCGCCTACGGCATGCTGGTGGCCGAGGGCTACCTGCAATCCCAGCCCCGGAGCGGATACCGGGTGTGCTCCCTGCTGCCCCTGGACGCTCCGGCGGCGGCCCCTCAGCCCACCGCCTCTGAGCCCGCCCCGGCGGCCCCCGCCCTCAGCGACGTCTTCTCCACCGCCGCCGTGGACACCCACATCTTCCCCTCCTCGGTGTGGGCCAGCCTGACCCGGGAGGCCCTGAAGGACCCGGAGCTGCTCCAGCGGGGGGACCCCCAGGGGGATCTGCCCCTGCGGGAGGCCCTGTGTGACTTTCTCCAGTCCTGTCGGGGCGTGCGGTGCCGCAGCGAGCAGGTAGTGGTGGGCGCGGGCATGGAATACCTGCTCAGTGTGCTCTTCCAGCTCTTTGACCCGGCCACCCCGGTGGCCCTGGAGGACCCGGGGTACAACGCCGCCTACCGCACCCTGGAGAATCTGGGCCGCTCCGCCGTCCCCGTGCCGGTGGACAAACAGGGCATGGTACCCGCCGCACTGGCCGCCTCCGGGGCAGGGGTGGCCTATGTGACCCCCTCCCACCAGTTCCCCACCGGCGCGGCCATGCCCGCCGGACGGCGGACCGAGCTGCTCCGCTGGGCCTACGCCGCCCCCTGCCGCTATATTATTGAGGACGACTACGACAGCGAGTTCCGCTACGCCTCCCGGCCCATCCCCGCCATGCAGGGCATGGACACCGGCGGCCGGGTAGTGTACACCGGCACCTTCAGCCGCACCCTGGCCCCCTCCATCCGCGCCGCCTACCTCATCCTGCCCGAGGCGCTGCTGGAGGTGTACAGGGCCCGGTTTGCCCACGGCGCGTCCACGGTGTCCCGGTTTGAGCAGCAGGTGCTCTGCCGCTTCCTGTCCTCGGGGCAGTACGGGCGGCACCTGCGGCGGGCGGGCAGCCTGTACCGGGCCCGGTGCGCCGCCCTCACCGCCGCGCTGAAGGAGGCCTTTCCCCAGGGCCGGGTGTCTGGAGCCGGGGCCGGGCTCCACTTGCTCCTCACCCTGCCCGGTCGGGATGAAGCCGATCTGGCCGCCAGGGCGGCGGCGGCTGGCTACCGGGTGCGCACCCTGGGGGAGTACTGCCGGGGCGCCTCTCCCCTGCCCGGTTCCCTGGTGCTGGGCTTCGCCGGGCTGGACGCGGCCGCCGCTCCAAAGGCGGTGGGCGACCTGGCACGGGCCTTCGGCGGCATGTGACATCTCCTCTCCCCCGTGCATAGGATACTGCGGAGGCGGGCGGAGCCTGCCGGACGAGAGGAGGCGGTCGGATGGAAGAGACGGATCGGGAGACCCTGGCGCGGCAGCTCTCAGACGCCGACGGGGCGGTGTTCTTTCTGCTGGTGCTGCTCGGTTCTCTGCTGCTCTCCCTCAGCGCCTCCCTCACCCAGCGGCGGCAGCTGTGTCTGGCCCTGGCGGGCAGGACGGAGGAGGCGGCAGCCGTGCCGTCGGTACTGCCGGTGCGGCGGCGGGCCAGCGCGCTGGCCGTAGGGTCCCTGGGCTTTTTCCTCTGTCTGGCCGTCCAGGCCTGGCACAGCCTGACCCCGGAGAGCGGCTGTGCCGCCCGCCGGTCGGCCGGGCGCAACCTGTGGGCCTCCATGCTGGTGCTGGCCGCCGCGGTGGTGCGGCTGGACGACCTGGACGACTCCGCCTCATCTCCCGCCTCCCACACCCTTGCGGGCTGACCGGCCCTGTCAGGAGGAACATTCAATGGCATATTCAGACCTGGAGCTGCTGGCCCGCATTGTCAAGTGCGAGGCGGGCGGCGAGGGACTCAACGGCATGCGGGCGGTGGCCTCGGTGGTGATGAACCGGGTCAACATTACATACGGCGAGTACGGGCGGCTCCACACCGTCCGGGAGGTGGTCTTCCAGCCCCGGCAGTTCGTGTGCGCCATGGAGACCGTGGGTGGACAGTACAACGCCCAGAACCTCTACAACATGTCCCTGGAGCAGACCCACTGGGACGTGGCGGAGTGGGCCATGGCGGGCAACCGCCTGACCAACCTGGGCTTCGCCCTGTGGTTCTTCAACCCGTACAGCCCCGAGTGCCGTCCCTTTTTCCCCTCCCAGGTGGGAGAATTCGCGATCCGCATCGGCGACCACTGCTTCTACAACCCCACCGCCGCCTATGCGGACACCTGAAATCTGGAGGTTATCCCCTATGGCACAGTATTATCCCGGCACAGCAGGAGACATGGCCCTCAACAGCTCCGGCAATGGCGGCTCCCTGGTGGTGCCGCCGGAGGAGAACTTCAACACCCCCGCCATGCAGGGCTCGCTCCAGCAGTTTTTGGCGGACAATCTGGGCGAGTACGTGGTGGTGGAGTTTCTCATCGGCACCAACGCCCTCACCCGGAAGCAGGGCGTGCTCTACTCCGTGGGCCGCAGCGTGCTCACTCTGTACGAGGAGACCAGTCAGACCTTTGTGGTCTGCGACATCTTCTCGGTGAAGTTCGTCACCTTCTATCTCCCCGGTCAGCGGCCCTACCGGGTGCCCGCGGCCACCTACGCCCCGGGCAGCATGTACACCCCCAGCGCGGCCCCCATGCCCGGCGTGGCCATGCCGGGTACGCCGTCCATACCCGGCACGGGCTGGACCTCCCAGCCCGACACGACCCCCATCACCAACAGCGGCACCGCCATGGGCAGCGCCGCCTGTCCCGGCGGCTTCTGCGGCGGGTACGGCGTGCCCATGTCCGGCTGAACCCGAATCTTTGCGCAAAAAATACCCGCTGCCATGTGGCAGCGGGTATTTTTACACATTTCAGGTCCGGACTGTGGAAAATTCAGATCTCCTCCGGGCCCTCCGGATGGCCGCCGAAGGCCTCCACGGCCCGGGCGTCGGCCTCACGCTTCTCCTCGATGGCCTCCTTGAGGAGCATATCCTTCACCTTCATCAGGCGGATGGTGTTGGACCGCTCGTTCTCGTCCAGCTTCATGGAGATATACTTGATGGCCTCCTGCATCTGGGGGATCTTCACATACTCCAGGGCGTTGACCCGGCGGCGGGTCTTTTCGATCTCCTCGGCCAGCAGCTGGGAGGTCTTTTCGATCTGGGCCAGGCGGAGCATGTCCTGGAACACCCCCGCCAGGGCGTCCACCGCGTCGTCCAGCTCGCCGGAGGTGGCGGCGAAGCCATAGGGGTAGATCTCCCCGGCGTCGCTGCTCTTGGTCTTGAAGTGGTACTCCGGCACGTTGACCGACATGATGTTGTGGAAGGTCATGTCCAGCTCCACGCTCTGCTTGGGGTAGAGCAGGGACTGCTCCAGCATCTCGGCGGACATGAGGGCGGAGGCAACGGTGAAGGACCCGTGGGAGCGCATGAGCCCCTCCTCCACCTTTTTCCGCAGGGCGCGGTTTTCCCGCACCACGTCCAGGAACTGCTTCATCAGCTCGTCCCGCTTGTCCTTGAGGAGCTTGTGGCCCCGCTGGGCGGTTTTGAGCCGGGTCTTCAGCCGGGTGAGCTCCATCCGGGTGGGGTTTACATTGATGGCCGGCAAGGGATTCGCCTCCTTTCAAAGTCGGATTCGCCGGTCTGCCTCTCCGCCTGCTCCGGCGGAGAGGTGGGGCGTCACTCCGCCTTCTTGGGGAGGTACTTGTCGATGAGCTCGGGCTTGATGCGCTTGAGCTCGCTTCTGGGCAGGATGCTCAGCAGCTCCCAGCCCAGGTTCAGGGTCTCCTCGATGGAGCGGTTCTCCTCGTTGCCCTGGGCCACGTACCGCTTCTCGAACTCGTCGGCGAACTTGGCGTACAGCAGGTCGGTGGGAGAGAGGGCGCTCTCGCCCAGGATGGACATGAGCTCCTTCATCTCCTTGCCGGTGGAGTAGGCGGCAAAGAGCTGGTTCATGGTGCCGGCGTGGTCCTCCCGGGTCTTGCCGGCGCCGATGCCCTTGTCCTTCAGACGGCTCAGGGAGGGCAGCACGTCCACGGGGGGGATGATGCCCTTGCGGTAGAGCTCACGGGAGAGGATGATCTGGCCCTCGGTGATATAGCCGGTCAGGTCGGGGATGGGGTGGGTCTTGTCGTCCTCGGGCATGGTGAGGATGGGGATCATGGTGATGGAGCCGGGGCAGCCCAGACGGCGGCCGGCCCGCTCGTACATGGTGGCCAGGTCGGTGTACAGGTAGCCGGGGTAGCCGCGGCGGCCCGGGACCTCCTTCTTGGCCGCGGACACCTCCCGGAGGGCCTCGGCGTAGTTGGTGATATCGGTGAGGATGACCAGCACGTGCATGCCCTTCTCAAAGGCCAGGTACTCGGCGGCGGTGAGGGCCATACGGGGCGTGGAGATGCGCTCCACGGCGGGATCGTTGGCCAGGTTGGTGAAGAGCACGGTGCGGTCGATGGCGCCGGTGCGGCGGAACTCCTCCACGAAGAAGTTGGACTCCTCGAAGGTGATGCCGATGGCGGCGAAGACCACGGCGAAGTTGGACGCGCCGTCCAGCACCTTGGCCTGGCGGGCGATCTGGGCGGCCAGGGCGGCGTGGGGCAGGCCGGAGCCGGAGAAGATGGGCAGCTTCTGGCCGCGGACCAGGGTGTTCAGACCGTCGATGGTGGAGATACCGGTCTGGATGAACTCGTTGGGGTAGTCCCGGGCGGCGGGGTTCATGGCCAGGCCGTTGATGTCCCGGCGCTCCTCGGGCAGGATCTCGGGGCCGCCGTCAATGGGGCGGCCCATGCCGTTGAACACCCGGCCCAGCATGTCGCCGGACACCGCCAGCTCCAGGGGGTGGCCCAGGAAGCGGATGCGGGACTCCTTCAGGTTGATGCCGGCGCTGGCCTCAAAGAGCTGGACCACGGCGTTGTCGCCGTTGACCTCCAGCACCTTGCAGCGGCGGACGTCCCCGTTGGGCAGCTGGATCTCGCCCAGCTCGTCGTAGGTGACGCCCTCCACCTTGCGCACCACCATCAGAGGGCCGTTGATCTCCTGTATGGTTTTATACTCGCGGATCATGCCTCCGCCTCCCCTCTCTCGGCCACGGCCTCGATCTCCCGCTCCATCTGGGCGGCGATGTCGGCGTACTCGGCCTGATACGTGCTGCTCTCCACGCTCTTGGCCCGGCCGATGCGCTCCCGGGACGGGATCTCAAAGAGGGCCTGCACGTCCGCCCCCCGGAGAATGGCGGCCCGGCAGAGGCTGTCATAGCGGAGGATCATGGCCAGCAACTTCTCCTGCCGGTCGTACTCGGAGAAGCTGTCCACGTCCACAAAGGCGTTCTGCTGGAGGAAGTCCTCCCGGACCATCTTGGCCGTCTCCAGGGTGAGCTGGTCGGCGGGAGACAGGGAGTCCTTGCCCACCAGCTGGACGATCTCGTTCAGGCTGGCCTCCTCCTGGAGCAGGCTCATGGCCTTGTCCCGGTCGATGAGGAAGGTCTTGCCCAGATGCTCGTCAAACCAGGGCTTCAGGGAGTCCAGGTACAGGGAGTAGGAGTTGAGCCAGTTGATGGCGGGGAAATGGCGCTTGTAGGCCAGGCTGGCGTCCAGGGCCCAGAACACCTTGACGATGCGCATGGTGGCCTGGCTGACGGGCTCGGACAGGTCGCCGCCGGGAGGCGACACGGCGCCCACGGCGGTCAGGCTGCCCCGGCGGTCCCCGTCGGAGCAGATGCAGGACACGCTGCCCGCCCGCTCGTAGAACTGGGCCAGGCGGCTGGACAGGTAGGCGGGGTAGCCCTCCTCGCCGGGCATCTCCTCCAGACGGCCGGACATCTCGCGCAGGGCCTCGGCCCAGCGGGAGGTGGAGTCGGCGATGACGGCCACGTCGTAGCCCATGTCGCGGAAGTACTCGGCGATGGTGATGCCGGTGTAGATGGACGCCTCACGGGCGGCCACGGGCATATCGGAGGTGTTGGCGATGAGCACGGTGCGCTTCATCAGGCTCTCGCCGGTGCGGGGGTCCTTCAGCTCGGGGAACTCCCGCAGCACGTCGGTCATCTCGTTGCCGCGCTCGCCGCAGCCGATGTAGATGACGATGTCCACGTCGGCCCACTTGGCCAGCTGGTGCTGCACCACGGTCTTGCCCGAGCCGAAGGGGCCGGGAACGGCGGCGGTGCCGCCCTTGGCGATGGGGAACATGGTGTCGATGATGCGCTGGCCGGAGCACAGGGGAGCCTTGGGGGGGTATTTGTGCTTGTAGGGGCGGCCCACACGGACGGGCCACTTCTGCATCATGGTCAGCTCATGCTTGTCGCCGTTCTCGTCCCGGAGGACGGCCACGGTGTCCAGCACGGTGAAGGACCCGGCCTGGATGGACTCGATGGTGCCCTTCAGGCCCACGGGGACCATGATCTTGTGGAGCACCACGGCGGTCTCCTGGACGGTGCCGATGAGGTCGCCGGCGGACACAGCGGCCCCGGCCTCAACAGTGGGGGTGAAGTCCCACTTCTTCTCCCGGCTCAGGGCGGGCACCTGCATGCCGCGCTGGATGGTGGCCCCGGCGATCTTCATGATCTCCTCCAAGGGGCGCTGGATGCCGTCGTAAATGTTCTCAATCAGGCCGGGGCCCAGCTCCACGGACAGAGGGGCGCCGGTGGTCTCCACCACAGCGCCGGGGCCCAGGCCGGAGGTCTCCTCGTAGACCTGGATGGAGGCCGAATCCCCGTTCATGGTGAGGATCTCTCCGATGAGCTTCTGCTCGCCCACACGGACCACGTCGGCCATGTTGGCGTCGGACAGGCCCGCGGCCACCACCAGGGGGCCCGAGACCTTGACGATTTTTCCGCTCAATGTTTCAACCTTCTTTCTGACAAACGCTCAGGCGCGCGAAGCTCCAATATGCGCGCTCCGGCGCTTCAGGTCTGAATTGGTAAGGTGACAGGTTTGCCGGTGGATGGGCTTTTATAAGATGTCGGCGCCCACGGCCCGCTCCACGGCGATTCTGATGTTGTCCATGCCGATGCCCAGGCTGCCGGCCTTGCCGGGGATGAGGATGATGGCCGGGGTCAGCTCGTCCTTGTAGCGGTCGATCTCCGGGCCCATCTCGGCGGCGTACTGCTCGGTGAGGTACACCACGGCGCAGTTCTCCTTGGCCAGGCGGTGGAGGATGGTCTTGGCCTCCTCCACGGTCTCGGCGGGGCAGACCTCCAGCCCCAGGGCCTTGAAGCCCATGACGCTCTCCCGGTCCCCCAGGACGGCGATTTTCCAGTTAGACATAGCTCTCACGCAGCCTTTCCCGGATGGTATCCGCGTCCAGCCCGGCCAGACGGCCGGAGAGGATGACCCGCACGTTGGTCAGCTCGGTCTCCCGGGCGGCCAGGTAGCCGATGAGGGGGGCCTCGCCGAAGGCCACGTACCGGGCCCCCGCCAGGTAGGCGGTGACGGCGTCGTCACAGAGCTTCTCAAAGTGGGTGAGCCGTCCCCCCGCAATGGCGGCGGTGCCGGCGGCGGCCGCATCCCGCAGGGCGGAGGTGGTGTAGATCTCCTCGATGGAGCCGCCGGAGGACACGGCGGAGAGGATCCGCCCGGTGTCCACGTTGCCGCCCCGGAAGAGGACGCCCTTGAGGAACTCCGCCCCCTTGCCCATGCGCAGGGTACGCACCACGCTGCGCAGGTTGGCCGCGTCCACGGTGATGCGGACGTACCCGGCCAGGAAGGCGCTGCCCGACTTGCTGGCGATGTCGGCCATGTCGGCGTAGCAGGCCCGGTCCAGCACGAAGTCGGCCAGCTGGGGGTCGCCGGTGGTGCCCAGCACCTCCCGGGCCTCCCCGGCGGCGGCCTGGAGGATACCCGGCAGGCCCCGCAGGTCGCCGGAGCGGAGCTTCTCCGTCAGCTCCTCCACGCTCACCCGGCCGGCGGACACCAGAAGCCGCTCCGGGTCCACCCCCATGGCCTCGGCCTTGAGCAGGGTCTTGATGTTGTGGTAGTCGTATTTGACCTTGAAAACCTCCAGAATCTCCGGATGAGGGGCGGAGGAGGTGAGATCCTTCAGCGTCTTGTCCCGCTCCTGGGTCAGCACCCGGTCCAGCTCATCCAGATCCACTCTGGGCATGTCGGGCCAGCCGCACTCGGTGAGGACCTTGACCGCGTCCTCCGGCGTTCTGGCCTCCAGCATGCGCTCCAGCCGCTCGCCGTTGAGGAGGTTGCGCTCCATGGACTTGATGCGGGTGGAGAGGAAGAGGTAGTCGGTGTCTTTGATCTTTGGCAAGCCGTGATTCCTCCTTTCGAGAGGAAGTGATTCCGGGCGGCTCTCCCGCCCCGGGCTGGGAAATTAGTCGAAGAGGACCTTGGCCACCTCGCCGGAGATGTTCTCCCGCTGGAGGCGGACCAGCGTCTCAAAGGTACAGTTGGTCTCCACGTCGCCGTCGGACAGGATGATGCCGCCCTTGATGGGCCGGGTCTCCTCGGCCAGGGTGAGCATGCCGGTGCCCGCCAGGATGGCGGAGGCGCCGGTGACCACCTTGTCCAGGATGGCGCCGGCCTTGGTGTCGGTCAGGTCGTTGGGGAGACGGGGGGCCACCTTGCGGGCCAGGGCGTCGTTGGCCTTGGTGACCACGGCCTTGCCCACCCGGTTGCGGTCCTTCTGGGAGAAGATGACCTTCTCCCGGCCGGTGCGGGCGGCCTTGACGGCCAGGGCGGCCAGGAGCTCGATGTACTCCTCGTCGGGGAGGGTACACAGCTTTTCCAGCGCCATGGTGAAGGCCTCGTCCAGCACCTCCTGCTTGGCGGCCAGGACCAGCTTGCGGGATTCCATCTCCGCCATGCTCTCCAGCCGCTTTTCCCGCTCGGCGGCGGAGCTCTCACCCCGGGCCACGATGGCGGCGCTCTCCTTGTCCGCCTGCTCCCGGCAGCGGCGGGTGATCTCGTCGGCCTGAGTCCGGGCGGTGGTCAGGACCTCGTTGATCTCCCGCTGGGCGTCGTCCTCCATGCGCTGGGTAATCTTTTCAATTCCATTCATGGCGTTTCACCTCAGGCGGCGAAGAAGAAGATCATCAGGAAGGAGGCCAGCAGGCAGAGGATGGCGTAGAACTCCACCATCAGGGCCATCAGGATGCCCTTGGAGGCCTGGTCGGGGCGCTTGGCCACGATGCCGATGCCGGCGGCGGCGCAGCGGCCCTGGGCGACGGCGGTCACATAGCCGCCGATGGCCATGGGCAGGCAGGCGCCGAACACGGCGATACCGGCGCCGATGTCCAGGGTGGGCACGCCGCCGAGCAGGCCCATGTTGAAGATGGCCCAGAACCAGATGACCAGGCCGTACAGGCCCTGGGTGCCGGGCAGCAGCTGAAGGATCAGGGTCTTGGCGAACTTGCTGGGGTCCTCGGACACCACGCCGGCGGCCGCCTCACCGGCGATACCCACGCCCCGGCCGGAGCCGGCGCAGGACATACCAACCGCCAGGCACGCGCCGATAAAGGCGATGCCGGTACCGATCAGGTTTTGCAGTTCCATAACTTATTCCTCCTCAATGATATCCACGTATTTGGTATTGTAGGTCATGGGCTGGAATGCCTGGCCGCCCTCCTCGTAGAACTTGCCGAAGAACTCCAGGTACTGGAGTCGGGCCGCGTGGACATAGGTGCCGATGATGTTGACGCCCACGTTGAACACGTGGCCGATAAGGAACACCACCACGAACAAAATGACGCCGCCCACGCTCAGGCCGCCCAGGGTACCCAGGGTGTTCATTACGCTGGCGATGACCGAGGTGGCCAGCATGAGGGCCATCAGGCGGGAGTAGGACAGCACGTCGGACAGCCAGCTGGTCACGTCATACAGGCTGGCCACGCCGCCGAACAGCTTGCCGAAGAAGCCCCGCTTGGTGTGGCCCTGGGTGGCGATGAGGATAACGCAGCCCACCAGGATCCACCACCAGGGCTGGCCGGCGGCCACCAGGCCGATGGACCCGAAGAAGAGCCACCAGGGCACCACATCCAGCAGTCCGTCGGCGGGATGGCCGTCCCGGAAGCACATATAGATGTGGATGCACTGGCCGAACACCAGCTGGATTACGCCGATGACCACAGCCATAATCAGGGTGGTCATGGGGTCGTTGATGGGGTTGACGATAATACCGTTGCTGAAGGTCTGGAGCCACTGGGGCAGTCCCTCCATCGGGATGCCGAACATCTGCTCGGCCACCTTGGGGATCACGTCGCCGAAGAATCCGCCGGTAAAGATGCCGCAGATAAGGGTGGAGATACCCATATACTGGCCCAAACGGAACATATAGCCCATCGTGCCCTTGGGGTTGTACTTCCTGGTGATGACAAAGCTGATGGCCCAGATGATGATGCCGTAGGCCACGTCAGCAAACATAAAACCGAAGAAGAACAGGAAGAACCAGAAGATCAGGGGGTTGGGGTCGATGCCCCGGTAGGCGGGCAGGGAGTACATCTCGGTGACCATGTTGATGGGGGTCATCCACTTGGGGTTGTGGAGCAGGATGGGGGGCTCCTCCTCTTCCAGGGGGTCGGAGGTCTCCCAGGCGCAGGCGAATTTCAGCATCTCCGACTCGGCCCTGGGGATGCCCGGCTCGCTGATCCACCCCTCCAGGAACACCACGGTGCCGTTGGTGAGCAGGCGCTCCTTGGCGCTCTCCTTGCTCAGCTCGGCGGTCAGCCGGTCGGAGCACACCTGGAGATCCCGGCGGCAGTCCGCCATGGCGGCGATCTCCCCGGCTGTCTTCTCCCGGCGGGCCCGGAGTTCCTCCAGCTCGCCGTCAATGCGGGCGATGTTCTCCTCCGCCGTACCGTTGAGATCCTTGAAGGTGACGGTGGAGAAGGACCAGGGGCGGACGGTCTCGGTGACGGTCTCCGCCTCGGCCCGGTGACACATGATAAGCAGATACTGCAATTCCCGGTCGGCGCTGACGGGGAACAGCTCCGCCGAGGGGGCCGCCTGGGCCAGCGCCTGGCGGACCTCCCTCAGGTCCACCGCCGCGGGGCAGGTGTGGAAGGAGACCCGGGCGTGCTCCGTGCCGCCGGTGTTCAGGTTCAGGTCCAGGCCGGACCAGGGCACCAGACTGGCCCGTTGGCCGGTGAGCCGGTTATCCTGGGTGAACAGCTGGGAGATGCGCTGCACCCGGGTGTTGATCTCCGCCGCGCTGTGGAGGGCGGAGTTCATGGCCGCGTCGCTCATGAACTCCTGTTCCTTGATGGTGCGGCGGTGGATGAACAGGCCTTTTTTCTCGGGCGCGTACTTCTGCAGGGCTTCCAGCGCACCGTTGACGGCGTTCTGCCTGGCCTTCACATCGCTCAGAGCGGAGGTATCCCGCTTGAGCAGGGCCATCCACTCCGGGTCGCTGAGCTCCGCCTGGGGCTCGGTGACCTCCACGCACCCGGCGTGCAGCAGCCGCTGGAGCAGCTCGTCCCGCTGGGAGGCCAGGGCGATGACCCGCAGCCGTTTCATCTTGACGATGGCCATTAGATGCTCACAACCCTTCCGACTATCAGTTCCACCGCCGCCGGCAGCCGCTCACGGGCGGCAGACCGGAGCGCATCACAGGCGCTGCGCTTTTCCGCCAGGATCTCTTCGGTACGGCGGGCTGCGCGGCTCTCCGCCTGGGCCATGGCCTCCTTGGCCTGGGCCTCGGCCTGGGCGTTGGCCTGCTCGATCAGTGCCCGCCCTGCCTTTTCCGCGTCGGATACCAGCTTTTTGGCCTCAGCGGCCGCGCCTGCCCGACGGGACTGGGTGTCCTGCTCTGCCTCCGTGATCTTTTTCATCGCTTCCAGGGACATGATTTCACCGCCTTCCAGTGTGGGACCTTCAAATTAAATTCTCCCACTTATATAGAATAATAGACGAGTCCGCAATAGATTGCAAGCATTTTTACCCGAAACGCTCTGCTCCAACCGGTTGTATTTTGGCAGAAACAGCACAATCAAATTCTTTTTTATGCTGCCAAATAATTTTTCTTGCTTTTTCCGTCATCTTTTTCCCACGAAAAAAAGATGTGAAACACAGGTGTGTTTCACATCTTTGTGAAGATATTCTGCTTATTGGGGCAGTACGGCCCAGCTGTAGGGCAGGTCTCCGATGGGGGCCTGGTCCAGGATGACCACCAGGTTCTCCTCCGGGTTCTCCATGCCCGCCTCCCGCAGGGCGGGGTAGTAGTCCGCCGGGTCGCCGCCGTCCAGCTTCACATAGAGCCGGTCCGCCGCGGCGCACAGGCCGGACAGAGTCTGGCCGCTGAGGGGATTGCTCCCCTGCGCCAGGGTGGTCTTGTCGGTAACAATGGACAGCAGCGGCGCGTTCTCCCCGGTGCCGATGGCCTGGCGCACCTGCTGATAGAAGGCGTCCACCGTCTGGCTGAAGGTGTCCGGGTTGTACCGGTCCCCGGTGAGGATCAGGGACAGGTCGCCCTCGGTGGGGAAGGCGGCGTAGTCCAGGATGATCTCGTCAAAGCCCAGGCCGGCCAGCTCGCTGCACACGCCGGCCAGATAGGCCCGCACGTCGGCGTTCTCCGGGGTCATCCAGCGGATCTCCCCGGGGCCCCGCCAGTTGCCGATGCTGGTGCGCAGGGCCAGCTGGTTGTTCTGGTAGGGGGCGGTGTTGTCCCGGAAGCAGGACACATAGGCCGCCGTGTCCATGGCGGAGCACAGAGCGGTCAGATCCCCGTTGCGGGCGGTATCCGCCGAAGAGGCCCCCACGGACTGGGCCACCGTCTGGGCGGAGGTGTACCCCAGCAGGCCGTCGATGCCCTTCATGGTCAGGATGGGGGCGGCGTCGCTGCCGCCGGTATAGGCCGTCAGGTCCAGTCCTCCCGCCGCGTACAGATTCTGCACGCCGCCGCCGGCGATCAGGCTGTCGGGCAGGGCCACCGCCCGGGTGTACACCGGTTCGGGCTCCGGCGAGGGCGTGGGCTCCGGCGTGGGCGAGGGAGAGACCACCACGATGGACGGGGTCTCCTCGGTCTCGCTGGGCGGCGGGGATTCCTCCTCCCGGTTCAGGAAGGGCAGGTCAAAGTAGATGCCCCCGGTGGAGGAGACCACCATATACCGCTGGAGGAAGAAAAAGGTCCCCACCAGCAGCACCAGCACCACGGCCAGCACGGCGATCACGAACTTCAAAAAGGTACGGAGCTTGGACTTGCCCCGGTAGGCCCCGTATCCGTAGTGATTCCTTCTTCTCATGGAAATGTCCGTCCTTTCCCGGTCAGCTCAGTTCTGCCGGTTCCATAATACCCCGTGTGCAGGTATCATATCACATGCCGGGAAAAAAAGCATCCCCTTTTGGTCTCAGGAGTCTCCGCACTGGGTCAGGGCCTGGTCCAGTTTTTCCAGCGCGGTGAGGACCATCTCTCTGTCCTGGGGCTCCATGGTGTTGAGCACCGTGGCAAAATAGCCCGAAACATCGGTTTTGGCCTTCTGCCGCAGGTCCTGATACTTCTCCGTGGCGGTGACATAGATCACCCGGCGGTCGGTCTCAGACCGCTCCCGGCGGGCCAGCTCCAGCTTCTCCAGCCGGTCCACGATGCCCGAGACGGTGGAGTTGGCGCTGCCGGTCCGCTCGGCCAGGGCACTGATGGGCATGGGTCCGTCCTCTCCCAGCACGGTCAGCACCAGGGCCTGAGGGAAGGTCAGGTTCAGGCGGCCGAAATGGCTGCGAAAATGCTGGGACATATGCTGCGTCACCCGCAGGTAGCTCATTAAAATATCATTGGATTCCTTCATCCGCGTCCGTTCCTTTCTTCCGGCAGGCGGACCCGCCGGATACTTCGCTTCGCGCACGAAAAAAGCATACCCCCGGGCTTCCGCTTTGTCAATGAACACGGAAAAAGGTTCATCGTTTGTTTACACATATGTCACATTTATTAAAGATTTCCCCCTCAAGGGCAAAAAAAGTGCCGTGCTGTCTTTCGCTCACGTCCAGTCCTTCCACACGTCGGGGCAGTACCCCACGGTGGCCTGGCGGCCGTTGCGCACCACGGGGGTGCGGATGAGTCTGGGGTTGTCCAGCAGCTTCTCCAGCTTGTCCCCCTCCCCAGCCAGGTAGCGGAGGATGGCCGCGTCCGGGTTGTCCCAGTCCACCAGGTTCTCCAGCCCAACCGCGTTCTTCACGCTCTGGAGCTCCCCGCGGCTCATGCCGAACTTCACCAGGTCCACCGCCTGGAACTTGATCCGCCGCTCCTTGAAGTACCGCTCCGCCTTCTTGGTGTCAAAGCACTTGGACTTGCCGAAAATCTGGATATTCACCCTTATTCTCCTCCAATATACACGAATCTGGGGCCGGAGTACCCGTCCCGCTCCACATGCTCGCTCCACATGGCCGCCGGGCGCACCCACATGCCCCCCTCGCCGTACAGGGGCTGGTAGACCACCATCAGCTCCTCCGTCTCCGAATGGCGGGCGGTGAAAAACACCCGGTACTCCCTGCCCTTGAAATGCCGGTAACGGCCCGGCCTGATCTCCTCCATGGTCCCCTCTCCTCTCTCCGGGCCAGGCCCGGACTGCTGAAAACAGGATACTTGATTTTGGCCGAAAAAGAAAGTCCCTTTTGGAATTTCCCCTGCCGCCGGAGATGCGCTCCCCCTGTCCTTCCCCTGCGGCCATGCACGCCGCACGCGGACATACCTTTATATATAAAAGGAGCGCGGAAACCCACCGGCGGCGAATGGGGGCGAAAAGTTTCTGTATACTTTTCCCCATCCGTGTGGTATACTAAACCACAGGATGCTCCCCTCCGGGGTCGAGCGTATGCGATTTGGCTTTATGTGCGCTGTGCGCACCTGAGATAAGGCAAAGACACGGATATACAGCACCGGCGGCGAATGGCCGCCCCTTTTTCCGGCGAGGCAGGGCCGAAAAGAGCGGGCGGAATCGCCTTGTTTTGGTGCGCTCATGTGTCTGTTACATCCCTTTCAATCTTGGAATACAACACAAATTAAGGAGTGCAATCAACCTATTATGGCAGAAAAACTGAAAATTATCTCCCTGGGCGGTCTGAACGAGATCGGCAAGAACGTCACCGTCTACGAGTACGGCGGGGATATCATCGTCATCGACGTGGGCATGGGCTTCCCCGATGACGACATGTACGGCATTGACGTGGTCATCCCCGACTTCACCTATCTCATCAAGAACAAGGACAAGATCAGGGGCATCTTCCTGACCCACGGCCACGAGGACCACATCGGCTCCATCCCCTACCTGCTGCGGGACGTGCAGGCCCCCATCTACGCCACCCGGATGACCGCCGGACTGGTGAAGCTGAAGCTGGAGGAACACCGCCTGCTGGACAAGACCAAGCTCATCACCTGTGAGGCGGGCGAGACGGTGAAGGCGGGCAAGTTCTCGGTGGAGTTCATCCATGTGAACCACTCCATCGCCGACGCCTGCGGCTTTGCCATCAAGTGCCCGGTGGGCGTGTGCGTCCACACCGGCGACTTCAAGATCGACCCCACCCCCGTGTCCGGCGGCATGATCGACCTGACCCGTCTGGGCCAGCTGGGCAAGGAGGGCGTCCTGGCCCTGCTGGCCGACTCTACCAACGTGGAGCGCCCCGGCTTCACCAAGAGCGAGCGGAGCGTGGGTGCCTCCTTTGACGCCCTGTTCCGGGGCTGCGAGGAGCGGATCATCGTCACCACCTTCGCCTCCAACGTGGACCGGATGCAGCAGATCATCTCGGTGGCCGCCAAGTACGGCCGGAAGGTGGCCGTCACCGGCCGCAGCATGGAGAACGCCATCAAAGTCTCCACCGAGCTGGGGTATATGAACATCCCCGCCGGCGTGCTGGTGGACGTGAACCACCTCAAGAGCCTGCCCAAGAACAAGGTGTGCATCATCACCACCGGCAGCCAGGGCGAGACCATGTCCGCCCTGACCCGTATGGCCTTCTCCACCCACCGGCAGGTGGACATCCAGGCCGGCGACCGGGTCATCATCTCGGCCTCCGCCATCCCGGGCAACGAGAACGCCATCGGCAGCGTCATCAACGAGCTCTACCGCAAGGGCGCCGAGGTGGTCAACGAGCGGGAGGCTCCCCTCCACGTCTCCGGCCACGCCTGCCAGGGCGACCTGAAGATCATCCACGCCCTGGTCAAGCCCAAGTTCTTCGTCCCCGTCCACGGCGAGCAGCGGATGCTCAAGACCCACGCCAAGCTGGCCCGTGAGATGGGCATGGACCCCAACAACATCCTCATCAGCGACATCGGCAAGGTGATGGAGTTCACCCGCACCAGCGCCCGCATCAACGGCACCGTGCCCGCCGGGCGGGTGTTCGTGGACGGCTACGGCGTGGGCGACGTGGGCGCCGTGGTCCTGCGGGACCGGAAGCACCTGGCCGAAGACGGCATGATCGTGGTGGTGGCCACCATGTCCGCCGAGGACGGCGCCCTGCTCTCCGGCCCGGACATCATCACCCGGGGCTTTGTGTACGTCAAGGAGTCCGAGGGCCTGATGGAGGAGCTCAAGCGGGTGGCCACCGAGGCCATCGAGGCGTGCCAGGACCAGCGCCTCAAGGACTGGTCCGCCATCAAGACCCAGATCAAGAACGATCTGTCCGCCTTCCTCTACAAAAAGACCAAGCGCAATCCCATGATCCTGCCTGTCATCATGGATGTGTGATACAGCGAACAAAAAAGGCGTCTGTCCGTTGGACAGACGCCTTTTTTCATTTCTTCTTGGGCAGCTTGTGCTTGGTGCCGTCGGGCTCCACAATGTAGGTGTTCTCCAGCTGGGCCGTCAGGTTCTTCCGAAAGGCGGCCACGTACTCCTGCCGGAGGGCTGCACGCTCGGTAATCTCCTCCGGGGTGAGGCCCTCGGGTGTCCTGGATTTTCTGGCCAGCTCATTGATGCGGTCGATCTTTGCCTGTTCCATCAGAGATATCGCTCCAATTCTATCATGATACGGCCCTTTTTCGACAGGCCGCCCACGGTCTTCACCGCGGCTTTTCCCATGCCCCGGCAGGAGATCACATCCCCCTGGGCCACGGTCCGGTCCGGCTTGGTGCACTCCCGGTGGTTGAGCTGCACCCGGCCGGAGGAGATCAGGTCCGCCGCCTTGGACCGGGGCAGGGAGAAGGCGGAGGCCGCCACCGCGTCCAGCCGCAGGGTGGCCACCGTGTCCCGGATCAGTTTGACCTCCACCTTGGGGGGCGTCAGCTCCGACAGGGCCACCGGGGCCACCTTGAGCCGGGTGCGTCCGGCGCTCTCCAGGTGGAGCAGGAGGAAGTCCTCGATCTCCTTGAGCAGCAGCACGTCGCACACGCCGGGGGACACCAGCAGGTCCCCCACCTTTTCCCGGTCCAGGCCCAGGCCCAGGATGGAGCCCAGGAAGTCCCGGTGAGTCAGCCCCGCGTCCTCAGGGAAGGTGCACCGCAGGGCGGAGATGGGGCAGTCCTCCCCCGCCAGCCAGTCCTCCGGGGCCTGCCAGTCGGGGAGAAAGACGCAGATGGTCCGCTCCGCCCCCTCAAAGCCCCCGAAGAACAGGTGGGACGGGTGGCCGCTGGCGTTGATGAGCATCTCCACCGACGCTCTCTCCTGGGGGGAGAGAAAGGCCGTGTGGGCGGGGATGTTCCGCCGCCCGGCCAGCTCCAGCTTGTCCATGGTGCGGGCCAGGAGCAGCCGCTCCTCCCCGTCCCGGGCAAGCCGGGTCAGAAGTTTCGTTTTGTTCATGGTTCCTCCCGATATGGGAATTTTACTGGTCCAGCTCGTACCGCTCCATCAGCCTGACCTCCAGGTCCAGATACTCCCCGTTCCGGTATACCCGGAAGGTGAGCACATCCCCGGCCTGAAAGCCCTCCTTGATGGCGTTGATGTCGTCCACGGAGGTGACGGTCTGGCCGTTGCACTCCGTGATCACGTCGCCGGAGCGCATGCCCTGCTTCTCCGCGTCCGAACCGGCGGTGACGCTCTGGACGTATACGCCCTCCACCAGGCCGTTGGCCGCGGCCCGCTGGGCATCCATGGTGGAGCCCAGGATGCCCAGGGTGGGATAGCCCCGGACGTGGCCGTAGGCGATAAGCTCATCCACAATGGCCTTGACGGTGCTGGTGGGGATGGCAAAGCCCAGGCCCTCCACCGAGCCGGAGTAGCTGGTCATCTTCATGTTGGTGATGCCCACCACCTGGCCCCGGTCGTTGAGCAGAGCGCCGCCTGAGTTGCCCGAGTTGAGGGCGGCGGTGGTCTGGATGAGGGTCATGGTGTTGCCGTCCACGTTCACATCCCGGCTGATGGCGGAGATGATGCCGTCGGTCATGGTGCCCCGCAGCTCCTCCCCCAGGGGGTTGCCGATGGCCAGAGCCGGGTCGCCCACCTGGAGCTGGTCGGAGTCGCCGAACTCCGCCGGGGTCAGGTCCTGGGCGTCGATCTTCAGCACGGCCAGGTCGTTGGTCTGGTCGCCGCCCACCAGCAGGGCCTGGTGGACGCTGTCGTCCAGAAGCACTACCTCCACCTGGTAGGAGCCCTGGATCACGTGGTAATTGGTAATGATGTACCCGTCCGCCGTCATGACCACGCCGGTGCCGGTGGCGCCGCCGCCGGTCTGGTAGGCCCGGATACTGACAATGGCGGCGATGTTCCGGTCATAGATCTCCTGGTAGGTCAGGACCTGATCGGGCAGTCCCGCCACGGTCAGGGTGACGCCGGTGCCGGTCGGGGCCCGCTCCAGGTCTGTGGTCCCGGCGGAGTCCGAGGCGGTGGGGATGGGGATGAGGGTATAGTTGCCGCCGCCGCTCTCCACCGTGGTCTCTCCGCTCTCGCCGCTCTGGGCCAGCATCCAGCTCAGGGCCAGGGTCAGGCCGGTCAGCGCCACGATGAGCACCAGGAAAACGGCGAAGATCCAGGGCGCCTTCCGGCTGCCCCGGCGCTTCTTCTCCTCCGGCGGGGGCACCTCAAAGGGGATGACCGTGTAACGGGGTGTGCCGGTCCGTCCCGGACCGCCGCCGGCAGGGGCGGTGGTGTAGTAATCGGTGCGCATAGGTGACCTCCCTGGATGGTTTCGATCTGCTCCCCTCACGCCAGCGTCAGCGTGAAGGTGAACTCCGTCACGCCGTTTTCGCTGGTGACGGTGATGTTTTCCTTGTGGTTGTTGAGAATGGTCTTGACGATATACAGCCCCAGGCCCACGCCGTCCCGGTCCTCGCTGCGGGACTTGTCACTCTTGTGGAAGCGGTCAAAGAGCAGGGGCAGCTCCTCGGCGGGGATGGTGTCCCCCACGTTGCGCACCGACACATGGGCCTTGCCGCCCTTGGTGGTGATGGAGATGGTGATGACCCCCTTCTCCTGGGAGAACTTGATGGCGTTGTCCAGCAGGTTGTAGCACACCTGGGTGATGCCGTCCGGGTCGCCCCACACCATGACCGGCTCCTCGGGCAGGTTGGTGGCCACGTCCAGGCCGGACTGGTTGATCTTGGTCTCCAGGCTCAGCAGCACCCGGACCATCAGCTCGGAGATGTCGAACTGCTCCTGGGCGGTCACGTTCTCCGCCGACTGGAGGCGGCTCAGGTCCAGCATCCGCCGCACCAGACGGGACAGCCGCCTGGTCTCGGAGGAGATGGTGCGCAGGGCTTCCTGTTCCTTCTCCGGGGGAATGGTGCCGTCCAGAATGCCGTCGGCGAAGCCGGCGATGGTGGTCATGGGGGTCTTGAGTTCGTGGGACACGTTGGCCACGAACTCGCTGCGCTTGGCCTCCGACTGGGCCAGGGACTCGGCCATGGCGTTGAAGGCCTCGGCCAGCTCCCCCACCTCGTCCTTCCGGTTGCCCACCTCCACGCGGGTCTCAAACTCCCCGTGGCCGAACTTGCGGGCCGCCTCCGCCATCTCCTTGAGGGGCTTGGTCTGCCGCAGGGAGGTGACCGAGGTGGTGATGAAGGCGATGCACAGCACCACGATGGCGGTGAAGAAAAAGATCTGGGCAAAGGCCCGCCACATCTCGGTGATGTTCTCGGTCTCCGCCGCCACAAAGACCATGCCGGTCTGGACGTTCTGGCCCAGCAGGCCGGTCTTGTAGATGGGGCACCCGGCCACAAACCGCTTCTCCGTGAACAGGCCGTTGAGGGTGGTCATGGAGCCGTAGGCCCCGTCCTTCACCGCCTGGCTGACCATGTCGGCGGACAGGGTCTGGCCGATGAAGGCCCCCTCGGTCTGGCCGTCGGAGGAGTAGACAATCTGGCCGATCCGGTCCGGCGTGGTCTCGCAGAGGATCACGTAGGCGTCGGCCAGCTGGGCCAGGTTGGAGGTGTACTGCCGGTAGGCAGAGTCGTAGATGGTGGTGGAGTAACGGGATTCCGAGAGATAGGACCCGGTGAATTCCGCGATATAGGCCGCGTTTTTCTCCATGGTGTCCTGTTTTTCCCGGACCGTGTACTGGTAGGAAAGGGTGATGAATGCAGCGCCCAGCAGGGCAAAGGAGATGAGGATCATCCCGGCCATAATGGCAAACTGGCGCTTATACAGGCTCTTCGTGCCGTTCTCCTCCTTTCTGAGGGCGCACTGCCGCCGGGCCGCGTCTGGCTCCGGACCGGTACAGGCTATGGTTTCTGCGGGGTGGGCGGGGCGTCAGCCGGAACACTCAGCTGTTCACGACCTCAAACTTGTAGCCCACGCCCCATACAGTTTTCAGACTCCACTGATCGCTGACGCCCTCCAGCTTCTCCCGCAGGCGCTTGATGTGGACATCCACGGTGCGGGAGTCTCCGAAGTAGTCAAAGCCCCACACCTCGTCCAGCAGCTGGTTGCGGGTGAACACCCGGTTGGGGGAGGCGGCCAGGTGGTAGAGCAGCTCCAGCTCCTTGGGGGGCGTATCCACCCGCTTGCCGTCCACCAGCAACTCGTAGGAGTCCAGATTGATGACCAGCTTGTCAAAGGTCAGCTTCTTCTCCCCGTTCCCCTCCTCCTCCGCGCCGAAGCGGCGGAGCACGGCGTGGATGCGGGCCAGCACTTCCTTCATCTCAAAGGGCTTGACGACATAGTCGTCCGCGCCCCCCTCCAGGCCGTGGACTTTGTCCTCGGTCTCGCCCTTGGCCGTGAGCATGATGACAGGGGTCTTGTCGCTCTCCCGGATCTTCTTGAGCACGGACCAGCCGTCCATCACGGGCAGCATGATGTCCAGCAGCACCAGGTCGGGGTGGAAGGAGCGGAACAGCTCCACGCCCTTTCCTCCGTCCGGCGCCACAGCGGTCTCGTAGCCCTCTTTCTCCAGGTACAGGTGGAGCAGCTCGGCAATGTTGGCCTCGTCCTCCACGATGAGTACCTTCTGCGCCATTTCCGTACACCATCCTTCCGCGGCCGGGACCCGCCCCGGCCATATGATTACTGTAATAACATTATAGACATTTTTCACCCCATGGGGTGAATTTTTTGTAAAGACTGGCCGGGTCAGTCGGGCTCCTGGGTGTAGGCCCGGTCGATCTGGATGACGGCAAAGCTGTTGGGGTCGGCGGAGCGGATCTTTTTCTCGATCTCGCGCCGGACCTCCTCGTCGGTGCGCTTCACGCTGTAGGGCACCACCACGTCAAAGATCAGGTTCCGGTGCCGGGGACCGCTGGTCATGCGGAAGTCGTGAATGGTCATGGCCGGGTCCACCTGGCGCACCAGGTCCAGCACCATCTGCCGGGCCTTGCTGATGGTGGCGTCCCCGGTGACGATGGGGTCCATGTGGATGCTGGCCTCAATATGGTATTTGGCCTTCAGCTCCCGCTCGATGGCGTCGATCTCGTCGTGGACCTCCATGATGTCCGACCCGGCGGGCACCTCAGCGTGGAGGGACATCATGGACCGGCCGGGGCCGTAGTCGTGGATGATCATGTCGTGGATGCCCAACACCTGGGGGTGGGCCAGAACGGTCTTTTCAATGTCCCGCACCAGCTCCGGGTCGGGGCTCTGGCCCAGGAGGGGGTTCAGGGTGTCCTGGGCGGCGCCCCAGCCCGCCCGGAGGATAAAGGCGGCCACCAGGATGCCCGCCCAGGCGTCGATGTTCACGCCGGTGAACTTGCCGATCAGGCTGCTGAGGAGCACGGCGGAGGTGGCCACCGCATCGGAGAGGGAGTCGGTGGCGGTGGCAGCCATGGCGGCGGAGCCGATACGGCGGGACAGGCTGCGGTTGAAATAGCTCATCCACAGCTTGACGCAGATGGCGGCGGCCAGGATGCCCGCGGACAGCCAGGAGAAGTCCACCGGCTCCGGGTGGATGATCTTCTCCACCGAGCTCTTGGCCAGCTCCAGGCCCACCAGCAGGATGACCACCGACACGGCCAGGCCGGACAGGTACTCGATGCGCCCGTGGCCGAAGGGGTGGTCGTCGTCGGCCTGCTTGCCCGCCATGCGGAAGCCCACCAGGGTCACCACCGACGAGCCCGCGTCGGTCAGGTTGTTGAAGGCGTCCGCCGTAATGGCGATGGAGCCGGTGAGCACGCCGGCGATCATCTTGCCTGCCGACAGCAGCAGGTTGAGAAAAATACCCACAGCGCCGGACAGGGTGCCGTACCGCTGCCGCACCTGGGGGTCCTGCACGTTGCCGCAGTCCTTAATAAAGGTCTTTACCAACAGATCGATCATAATCCCGCACCTCGGAACCAAGCACTTCAAATTTTACGCCCGCAGAGGCCGTGCCTCTTTTGCGGGCGTCTGCACAGCAAAACAGCCCGTCTCACCGGGCTGGCCTGGCATATTATCCCACGCCTGGCCGGGCCCGTCAAGAGGCGCCGCCGGACAGCAGCCCCCAGGCCACCAGCACCAGCTGGAGGATCAGGATGGCGGGCAGACCGTACCGGAAGTACCAGTGTCTGGTCTTGTGGCGGAAGAAGAACATGCCGATCACGCCCCCCAGGGCGCCGCCCAGCAGCGCCACGATAAAAAAGGTGCGCTCCCGCACCCGCCAGCCGTCCCGCCGGGCCCGGCGCTTGTCAAAGCCCATCAGGCAGAAGTCCAGCAGGCTCATGATACCGGCCCAGCCCCCGATCCAGGGCCAGAACCGCAGCAGAAATTCTCTCAATGCACTTCCTCCAGCCACACGAAGCCGCCCAGGTCCCGGGCGGTGTCATACCACAGCTTCAGGTCGATGGGAAAGGTCTTCCCGCTGTCCACAACGGTGACCAGGGTCCCCCGGTCCCCCTCCTCCAGAGCGGAGAGGAGCACCCAGTGCCACTTGTCCAGGGCCGCCACCGCCCCGTTGTCCAGATTGAGGAAGGCCACGGGGCAGTCGGCCGCCAATCCCGCCCGGATAAAGGCCACACAGCGGTCAAAGCCGGGCCGGCCTTCACCGGCGGGCACCTCCAGCGCCCGGGGGAGCAGCTCCACGCCCCTGGCCGCACAGAACCGGGCCACTCCGCCGGTGTACATCTCCACCCGGTTGAGCCCGTGGTCTCCGGGGGTGACGTACTCCCATACCTGGTCCATATAGCCCACAAAGGTCCCCTGCTCCCTCCCTTCCAGCGGGCACAGCGCCGCCAGAGACGGCCGCTGTGCGGCCAGATAGGCCATCTGCACCGACGCGGTGGTGGGACCGCATCCCGCCCGCTGCCGCCAGGGCAGGCTGTACCAGTCCTGGTCTGCGCCGTGGGAGCGGACGCCGTCCTGACGGCGGATGTCCATGGCCTGGGGGTGGGACAGGGAGAGTATGTGTTTCAAATCATGTCAACCTCTGTTCCTGATCCGGCCTGCGCTCGGGCCGTTTGTTTCCTATCATTATAGCGTATTCCGGGCCAAATAGGAACCAGCCCCCGGCCCTTTTGAAAAAATTTCAGGCGGGGCCTCCATCTCAAGGCATGCCCCTGATATGCGCAGGCGGGGCCTCCACGATTGGAGGCCCCGCCTGCGGGGTTCATTTATAAGGATGGGGGGAGGGCTTACTTCTCCTCTTCCTTCTTGCGGGAGATGGCGATGGACAGGCCGGCCGCGGCCATGGAGGCCATCAGGGCCAGCACGCCCAGGGTCCAGCGGTTCTCCACCTGGCCGGCCACGCTGCCGGTCTGGGGCAGGTTGCCGGTGGGCGTCTCGCCGTCGGGGATGTTGGTCTCGCCGGAGCCGTCGTCCCCGCCGGGCACGTCGGGCAGGTCGCCGGTGGGCGTGTCGTCGTCGGGAATGTCGGTCTGGCCGCCGTCGTCCCCACCGGGCACGTCGGGCAGGTCGCCGGTGGGCGTGTCATCGTCGGGGATGTCGGTGCTGTCGGCCACGTAGTACACGTTCACGGTCTTATTGCTGTTGAGCACACCGGTCAGGCTGTCGCCCTCGGTGCCGTCGTAGGTGTAGCCGTCGATGGCGATGGCGTTCTGCTCGCTCACGTCATACGCGCTGCCCTCGATGTGGCTGGGGCTGGTGTAGCTCTGGGCGATCTTGCTGCCGTCGGCCCGGTCCAGGTAGTTGACGGTGACGTGATAGTACATGTAGCCGGGGTTGTAGGGCACTTCGTAGTCGTAGTGGACCTCCACCACGTTCTTGGCGGTGTCGTCGCTGATGGTGATGTAGGTCACCACGCCGTCCTCATAGTCGGCGGGACGCATGGCGTTGACCCAGTCCTCACCCTCGGTGTAGCCCAGATACTGGGAGACCAGCTCCTGGGTGAGGGTGGTGCCGTAGGGCGCCTTGCCGGTGACGGTCAGGCCCTCGGCGGGCTCGATCTCCTGGTTGGTGTAGTCATTGAAGTACTTGACGGTGAACTCGTACTCATCGGCGGTGTAGTACACGTTGATGATAACGGTCTGGGTGCCGGAGATGGTGCCGGTCAGGCTGTCGGCGTCGATGCGGGTGTACATCTGGTGGGCGTCGTCAAAGGCGGCCACATCCGCGGTCACGTCGTAGGCGTCGTTCTCCTTGTAGGCCTTGATCTCCATGTCCAGAGGCGCGATCACGTTGTACGCGCCGCTCTCGTCCTTGGTGCCGTCGGTGAGCAGGTAGTTGATGTTCACATAGGCGGCGGCCTTGGGACCGTAGGTGTAGGTGATGGTGATGGTCTGCACCCTGTCGCTGTTGATGGCGGCGTTGCCGGCCTGGTCGAAGGTCACGCTGTCGGCGGCCTCGGTATTGACCGTCCAGCCCACCAGCTTGAAGTCCTGAGGGATCTTGTCCGCGCTCAGGGGAGCGGCGGCGCTCTCAGCGTCCACGTCGTACTGGTTGGTGCTGGTCTCCATGGTCTCGCCGGTGGCCTGGCTCACGTGATTGACCACCACGGTGTAGTCGGAGCGCTCCCACTGGGCGGTGTAGGTGGCGCCGCCGGTGACGGTCTCCGCCACCTCGGGCTGCCAGCCGGCAAACTCCCAGGTATCCTCGCCGGTGGTCTCGCCCCGGAAGGCGGGGGTATCATCGCCGTAGTGGAGGTCGGAGTAGCTCTGCTCGTCAAAGGTGCCGTGGTCGCCGGGCTTGTAGACCACGGTGTAGTCGATGTAGGAGAAGGTGCCGTGGATGTCCACGTTCTCGGCGGGCATGGTGGTGAGGGTCTTGTCCCAGCCGCTGAAGGTCATGCCGCTGGGGGCGCTGGGGGCGGGCCGCATGGTGACGGCGTCGCCGTAGTAGTAGTTCTCCACCTCGCCGTACTGCGTGCCGTCCACGTAGTAGGTCACGTTGTAGAGCACCTTCTTGGTGGTCAGGGAGACGGTGGCGTCCGCGCTCAGGTTGGTCAGATCCACCTGGCTGAGGGCATGGTCCACGCTGTTGACGGTGACGGAGACCAGCTCATAGCCGGGGTTCAGGGTCCAGCTGACGGTGACGTCGCTGCCCTTCTCATAGGTGCCCTGGCCGCGGTGGTGGAGGCCACGCCCTCATCGCCGTTGACGGTGACGACGTACTCATACCGGTCATAATACAGGGTGATGGTCTGTCCCACGCTGCCGTCCAGGGTGATGGACTTGTCGCTGGCAGCGGCGTTGAACACGTAGAGCTTGCCGTTGTAGTTGGGCTTTGCCTCCACATCGGCGGCGTAGACCACGCTGCTGTGGGTGCCGGTGGCGGGCACATCCAGATAGCCGTCCACAGTCACATTCTCGGCGTCGCCGGTGAGGGTGCGGTAGACGTATCTGACCGTGTAGTCCACGGAGCCGAAGGTCTGCCGCTCATAGCGGAAGGTGAGGGTGGCGCTCTCATTGTAGCTCAGCGCGGCGGTGGACTGGGTGGCCTCGCCCACCAGAGCATAGCCGTCCCCGTAGGCGGCAGGGGCCGTGTGGCTCTGTACGCCCAGGGCCACATACTCGGCGTCCTTGATGGTAACGGTGTCGGTTAGCTCGTACGCTCCGCCGTTGTGGGAGGTGTACAGCTCATACACCACGGTGAGCTTAGGCATCTCCTTCCACTGGGCCACATAGGTCACGTCGCCGGTGACGGTGGCGGTCACCTCAGGGGACCAGCCGTCGAACACCCAGTTGTCCGCGCCGGTGGGGGTTCCGTTAAAGGCGGGGGTGGGGTCGCCGGCGTAGAGGCCGGAGGTGATCTGATGCTTAAAGGTGCCGCACTTGCCGGGATCATAGGTCACAGTGTAGGTGGGCAGGGGCTCATAGGTACGGATGATGGTCACGCCGCCCTCGGGCAGGGTTCCGGAATAGGCGGCGCCGGTGGTGGCGATGTCGTCGCCCACGAACTGATAGCGCACGCCGCCATAGGTGGTGATCTCCGTGTAATCCTCGGCAGCGCTCACATCGTAGGACTGGCCCACCAGGCCGGAGTCGCTGATGGCGGTCTGGAGGTCATTGCCGTTCCGGTCCTGGAACAGGACGATGGCGGTGGACTTGTCGTTGGGGGTGTAGGTCAGATAGACGGTCACATCCCTGGCGCCGAAGGTGCCGCTGGTGTAGGCGGAGAGTTCGGGGCTGTACGTATACCCGGCAGGGCCGGCAGGCGCGGTGACTTCATAGGAATCGCCGATGTGGTAGATGTGCTCCTCGGTGTAGTCCACAAAGCCCTCGTCCTCGTGGGTGCTGTCATCGGTAAACACGTACTTCACATGGAGCTGGTAGTCGATGGGACTGGTGGTGACCTCCACGCTGTGGGCGGCATCCAGGCCGTTGAAGGAGATGGTGCCGTCGGCAGAAGAGCTCTCACCGTCCACCTTGACGCTGGCCACCTCATAACCCAGGTTGGCCTTCCAGTCCACCTTCACGTCCTCGCCGGCGTCATAGACGGCGGTGTCGGGGGTGATGGTACCGTTTTCGTCGATCCAGGTGGTGACGGTGTAGCGGTCCCGGACGTAGGTGATGGTGATGGTCTGCTTGCTGTTCTTGTCCAGCGTGATGTCGCCGGAGCGGCTCGTCTCGGTGTAGGTATACACGCCGTTGACAGGCTTGGCGGTGATGGTGTCCGCGTCGATGACCTGGTCGTGCTTGCCCGCGATGGGGCCGTCGGTGAGCGTGTCCTCAGGCGTATCGGCAATTACGCCGTCGGTGCGGACGTAGTACTCATGTACCACCTCATACTCCGCGGAGCTGGTCACGCTGCGCTCGTACCGCAGGGTGATGACGGTGCTCAGACCGTCGGTCTGGGTGTCGGTGGCCTCGGCGTTCAGGGTGTAGGTCTGGCCGTTGCCCTCCCAGGTCTGCTTTTCAGAGGCCACATAGTCCTGGTAGTCGCCATAGGTCAGGGACTTGAGAGTAACAGACTCAGTGTTGTCCTGATTGTAACCCTCGTTGTCGGTGTTGGTGTAGAAATTGGCCACCACGGTGTAGTAGGGCAGGGCCTTCCAGGAGCCGGTGAAGGTCACGTCACTGTTGACGGTGAACTTGCCATCGGAGACGGCGGCGTCATCGGTGGTCCAGCCGGAGAACTCATAGCCGGGCAGGACGGGGGCGGCCTCCACGTCAAGCACGGTGCCCTCGGGATAGGTCTGGCTGTCAGGCGCGGTGGGCGCGCCCTGCGGCACATCGCCGGTGTACTGGTAGGTCACGGTGTAGGAGTTCTGGAGCTTGTAGTACCGCACCAGGGTGTGCTCTCCGGTGGTGGCGGCAATATTGGCCTCCGTGTCGCTGTACTCCCGGTCGCCGTCCAGCGCGCTGCTCACATAGAACCAGGTCTGGTTGGTGCCCTGGGGGACGCTCTCGGCGGGCAGGTTCACGTCAAAGACAGGCTCGCCGTAGTCGGTGATGGTGGTGATGGTCCGGTCGGCGGGCAGCACGCTGATGGGCGCGCCGGTCTCCACGTCCCGGTACTCCACGGTCATGGTGCCCACCTCATAGCTGGCCTTGGGCAGGGGGAAGTCGGCGTTGATGGGGCCGTTCTCGCTGTTGCTGACCTTGTACTGAAGCTCCGCGTCGCCGTTGAGGGGCACACCGGTATGTACGCCGGCGGTCTTGGCGCTGTCCTTCAGCTTGACGGTGTAGGTCAGGGTGACGATGTCATTGTTCCGGTCCAGCTGAGTTTCGCCGGGATACCAGGTGATCAGGTCGCTGTACTCGTTCAGGACGCCGTCGGTAATGCCCGACGCCTGGGCGCTGCCCTTCACCACGGAGAAGTTGTCCCCCATGGGGTCCCAGATCATGGCGGTGATGTCGGTGGAGATGTCCTCCATGGCCTCGCCCAGCTCGGTATCGTCGCTGGCCAGCAGGGCGTGGTCCGCATCCGTGGCCAGATTGTTGAAGCTGCTGCTGGAGAAGGTGAAGCCCACGGTGTAGATAATGCCGCCGTCATTCTTGAAGTTGGTGGCGGTCCGGTTGGGATAGCCGTCGTCGGAGTCACCGTCGGCCACGACCACCAGCACCTGGCGGGCGGAGCTGCTCTTAAACTGGTCAACGCCCAGCGTCACGCCGGCGGACAGGTCGGTACCGCCCACAGCTGTCAGGCTGTCCAGCTGGCTCTCCGAGATCACCTTGGCGCTACTATTCTTTCTGACGCCATTTCCGTATCCATCGGAAGAGAAGATCACAAAGTTAGCTGTCAGTTTGCCGCCCAGCTGCGCTCTCAGGGTGTCCACCATGTTCTTGATGGCGGAGACGGCGATTTCAAGCCGGGACTGGGCCTTGCCGCTCTTCACCAGGCTGCAGGGCTCGCCGCCGGAGACATTGGCGTTCCAGCCGGTGGAAATATGGACATGCTCTTCCTTGCCGCAGGTGTAGCAGCTGCTGTTGTGGGTGTGCTCTTCCTTGTTGCAAATCAGCTGCCCCCACCAGTTGTAGCAGTCCCTGCCATGTGTGTGCTCCTCCAGGCCGCAGCCGATGCAGCTGCTGTCGTGGGTGTGCTCCTCGGCGCACCATGCCATGGAGCCGGATACGTCCAGGACAAAGGTGACCTCAAGGGGCTGCTGTTCGATCTGGATGTCGTTCACTTTGGCCGACAGGGTGACCTGCCACTCGTCGGCGGCGGTGCGCTCAGCGTTCTTGCTGAGGACCACCTTGGCGTTGGATTGGCTGGTAGGGGTGCCGTCCGTGGCGTAATACTTGCTCTCTGGACTCAGGAGTTCTCCCCCCGCGGCCAGTACGCTCATGGGCAGCAGGCCCACTACCATGGCTGCGGTGAGCAGGGATGCCAGGATTCTCTTCGTTTTCTTTGCCAACATTTTCATTCTCCTCTCATTGAGAATAGAAGTGCGGCGGTCGGACGGGCGTGGCGGAGGGGACTCCGCTTTAGCCTCCTGACTTTGCGTCCCGGTTTTTCAGCCGGTTTGCCATTTGTCGGTTCCATAGAGCTCTTCCCATCCCCTGCGGGAAATGGGAGCGGGATTGTCCCCGCATGGATCTGCGCTTCTTTCCTCTTCTGCTGGGTGTGAGCGTTATTTTCTTCTGTTTTCCTCCCCGCTTTCTTCTTGGTTATCTCCGGCACTGAGGACGCTGTCCATCAGTCGTATCAGTTCCAGCGCACTGCGAAAGGTCTCCTGTTTGCGCCCGTCTGTCCACGCAACAGTTCCCTGCCAGGTCGCGTTCTGTGTATTGCGGATCTGAACCAAAAATGTCTCACCGCCGTTTGTCTTCATCGCATGCACGCTCCTTTGCACTGCCTCTCTCCTGCACTTACACGGATTATTATACATGGCCGTGGTTACATTTCGGTCACATCTGATTTTTTTCTCTCCCGGCATCACCGTTTTTTATACCGTTTTTCCTCTTCTGTTTTCTGTAAACCCGGCGCTCTGTCAGGATCGGCGGTTTTTCTTTACCTGTGAAAAACCAGGCGGCGGTCCATCGGGACCGCCGCCTGGCGCCGTTATCCTATATTACGGAAGCTATGGCCTCTCCGCTCAGGCGTTTCTCCGGCTCTTGCGGAACAGGATCAGCGCCAGTCCGGCCGCCGCCAGAGCGGCGGACAGGGCCATGGCGCCCAGGGCCACGCGGGCCGCGGAGACCTGCGCCTGGGTACCGGTCTGAGGCAGGTTGCCGGTGGGTGTCTCGCCGTCGGGGATGTTGGTCTCGCTGCCGGTGCCGGTGTCGCCGGTGCCGGTATTGCCCGTGTCGCCGGTGCCGGGCAGATCGGTGGTGGGGGTGTTGTCGTCGGGGATGTCGGTCTGGCCGCCGTCGCCGCCGGGTACGTCGGGCAGGTCAGTGGTGGGCGTGTCGTCGTCGGGGATGTCGGTGCCGTCGGCCACGTAGTACACATTCACGGTCTTGTTGCTGTTGAGCACGCCGGTCAGGCTGTCGCCCTCGGTGCCGTCGTAGGTGTAGCCGTCGATGGCGATGGCGTCCTGCTCGCTCACGTCATATGCGCTGCCCTCGATGTGGCTGGGGCTGGTGTAGCTCTGGGCAATCTTGCTGCCGTCGGCCCGGTCCAGGTAGTTGACGGTGACATGGTAGTACATATAGCCGGGGGTGGGAGGAGGCGTGACGGAGCCGCCGTCGGCGGTCCACTTGGCGGTGTAGACAGCGCTGGCGGTGACGGTGGCGGGCCACTCGGTCACCTTGCTGCCGCTCTCGTCATACCAGCCGTCGAAGGTGTAGCCGCTGTTGGCCGCGGTGGTGGGGACGGCGGGGAACGCCGCGCCCTCGGTGTAGGTGCCGCTCACATTGGTGGTGCCCCCGTTGATGGTGCCGCCCGCCTCAGTCTTGAAGGTCACGGTGTAAGTAGTGGGCTGGGGATCGGTGCCGCCGTCCTTGGTCCAGGTGCCCACCAGGTACACGTCGTAGTCGGGCATGGTGAACTTGCCGCCGGAGATGGTCACCAGGTCGCAGCTCCAGCCGGAGAAGGTGTAGCCCTCAGCGGTGGGTGCGGCGGCCACGGTCACCTGGGTGCCCGCGGTGTAGGACGCGCTGGCGGGGGCGGCATATCCCTGGGGCACGTCGCCCACACAGATGTAGTTCACGGTATAGGTAGCGGGCTGGGGATCGGTGCCGCCGTTCTGAGTCCACTGGGCGTACAGGCTCATGTTGGCGGTCATGACGATCTTGTCGCCGGCCTTGTAGGAGTCGCCGCTGCCGTCGGGGTTGGTATTCCAGCCGGCAAAGGTATAGCCGGGCAGGGAGGGCTCCCCGCTGATGACAACGGCGGTCTCGCCGCTCTCATACAGCTCGGAGGCAAAGCTCACGTAGGTGTTGTTGTCCTTGTAGTAGTACTGGAGCACGTAGGTCTGGGGGACGGGCTTCTCCTCCTCCCACACGGCGTACAGGCTCTCGTTGGCGGTCATCACCAGCTTGTCGCCGGCCTTGTAGGTGATGCCGGTGCCGTCGGGGTTGGTGTTCCACCCCACCAGGGTGTAGCCGGGCATGGTGGGCGCACCGCTGATGATGACGGCGGTCTCGCCGCTCTCATACAGCTCGGAGGCAAAGCTCACGTAGGTGTTGTTCACCTTGTAGTAGTACTGGAGCACATAGGTCTGGGAGGTGGGCTTGGACTCCTTCCACACCGCGTAGAGAGTCACGTCGCCGCCCTGGGAGGGGATGGCGAAGGTGCTGTCCGGGGCGGAGGCGTTCTTGTCGGTGGACCAGCCCAGGAAGTCATAGCCGTCCCGGGTCAGGCCGTCGCCGCTCTTGGGGGTGAAGGTCTGGCCGGCCATGTAGCCCGCCTCGTCGGTCACAGTGCCGGTGCCGCCGTTGGCGTCATAGGTCACGTGGTAGAGCTGGACCTTGTCCAGGAGCTTGCCGTCCAGGTGCCAGACGTACTCGCCGCTGTCCACATAGTTGTCGGCGCCGTCGGCCACCCGGAGCATGTACCACTCCACGTCGGCCAGGTTCAGCCAGCTGTTGGCCGCAAAGCGCTCCATGCCGGTCAGGGAGACGGCGGAGCCGTACTGGCTGTAGTAGTTGTCGCCGGCCACCACAGAGGTGGGATCAGGCAGCTCCATCTGGATCTTGCCCACGGTGAAGTAGCCGTGGTCGTTGGGGGTGCCCTGGCCCTCCTTGCCGTCCACATACACATAGACGTTCTGGATGCTCAGCTCGGGCTCTCCGGGCTGGGTGGAGCCGGCGTCCTTCAGCTCAATCTCGTAGAAGCCGCTTGCAGCCTTCTCATAGAACAGGGCCTGAAGCTCCTCGCCGCTGAAGCGCAGGGTCTTCCGGGTGCAGCCGTTGTCCAGATACAGCTCAAGGGCGGTCATGTCCCCGGGCTGCTTGTCCTCCAGGCCGCTCACCGCAGTCCAGTAGATATTGGGCACTCCGTTCCACTTCAGCTCCCGGCTGTCGTCGCCGAAGAACAGGGTGGCCCCGTGGATATCGCGGTAGCCGTATTCCTTCTCGCCCTTCACCATATCCTTCAGCGCCTTGGCCGTGATATGGTACTCAAAGGTCAGGTCTCCGTCATAGGTCCCATTGGGGGTCTCCACAGCGGCCAGGGCCCCGATGGACAGGGCGCTCACCACCATACAGAACACCATGAGAAGGGCCAGGGCCTTCTTGCTCATTCTTGCCAACATGCTCATTCTCCTTCCTCGCTTTGCGCGGGCAGTTGTAAGTATGCGGCAGCCGGACGGACGTGGCGGCGCTCCCCCACCGCTTTAGCCTCCAGGCTTTGCGTCCCGGCCTTTCAGCCGGTTTGCCCTTTTCTTGCCGGATTCCGCCGGATTTTTCCGCTTCTTTCCGCGAAAAAATCCCGTCTCGTCCGGCGCTGTACCCACTCTACCACCGCAAGGTTACATTTCGGGTTATATTTTGAAAAAGTATATTTTTTCACTTCCCTTTTTCCGTCCGGCCTCTTTTGGGCAGGAGGCTGTTTTTTTACGAAAAAAATTCCCGATAAAATAGAAAAAAGACTCTTCCAGCCTTTTCAATCCTGTGCTATAATAGGAACAGTCTGGATTCTGCCCATTGTTTTTTCCCGGAAATATTACCGACGAAAGCAGGTGCCTGTCATGAGCGATTCCGCTGGTATCAAAAACGTAAAAGTCACTATGTTGGGCGGTTTTTCCATCGCTGTGGACGGTCACGTGCTGACAGACGAGGCAAATCGCTCCCAAAAGCTCTGGAACGTGCTCTCCTACCTGCTGGTCCACCGGGACCGGAACGTGCCCCAGAGCGAATTCATCGAGCAGTTCTGGCCGGGTGAGAACAGCGCCAACCCGGTCAACGCCCTCAAGACCCTGCTCTACCGGGTGCGGGCCATGCTGGAGCCCCTGTTCGGCTCGGAGGTGGAGCCCATCCTCTCCCGCCGGGGGTCCTACTCCTGGAATCCGGACATTTCCTGTACCCTGGACATCGACGAGTTCGAGGCCCTGTGCCACAAGGCCAACGACGGCCGCCTGTCCGACGAGAGCCGCCTGTCCCTCTACCGCCAGGCCGAGCAGCTCTACCGGGGGGACTTTCTGCCCAAGCTGGAGGGCTCCCTGTGGATCATCCCCTACTCGGTGGAATACCACAACCTCTACCTCCAGATGATCAAGGACTACGCCGCCCTGCTGGAGAAAAAGGAGCTCTTTGAGGAGATGACCGAGGTCTGCACCCGGGCCAGCCATCTGGACTCCCTGGATGAGAACCTGCACATCCTCATCGTCCGCTCCCTGCTGCGCCAGGGCAACGACACCGCCGCCCTGGCCCACTACGAGTCGGCCACCGACCTGCTCTACCGCAACCTGGGCGTGCGCCCCTCCCAGGAGCTGCGGGAGCTGTACAACGAGATCATGAGCGTGGAGAAGTCGCTGGAGACCGACCTGGAGTCCATCCAGGACGACCTGCGGGAGGCCGCCGCCCGCCCCGGGGCCTTTGTCTGCGAGTACGGTTTCTTCCGGGAGGCCTACCGGCTGGAGGCCCGCCGGGCCGCCCGCAGCGGCACTTCGGTCCACATCGCCCTCATCACCGTCTCCCTGCCCGACGGGGGCGTGCCGCCCCTGAGCGTGCTGGCCGCCACCATGGATCAGCTCCAGGAGGTGCTCACCGGCAGCCTGCGCCGGGGCGACGTGGTGTCCAAATACTCGGGCGCCCAGTTCGTGGTGATGCTGCCCGCCGCCAACTTTGAGAACAGCACCATGGTCATGGAGCGCGTGGTCTCCGCCTTCTACCGGCAGCACCGGCGGAACTTCCTCAAGCTCTCCTACAAGATCCGGGCGCTGGACTGACCCCTATCCACATATTTCAGAACATTTCCAGGTACATCTGCCATGAAAAGACATCCCATCGGCGCCGTCATCGCGGCGGCGGCCGCCGTCGTGCTGCTGATTGCAGCGGCGGCGCTGTTCCTCTGGGGCAGAGAGCCCCAGTACGAGATCGTGGCGCCCTCCACAGCGCCGGTGATCTCCTCCACCCCCACGCCCTCCCCCACGGCGGAGGACTCCGAGACCCCGTCTCCCACCCCCACGGCCCCCGTCTATAAGGCGGTCCTGGAGGAGCCGGAGGACGGCCTGCCCACCGACAAGGTCTTTGTCACCGACACCCGCAAGAGCTACCAGAGCGGCGACCTGCGGCTCATCATCCCCAAGCTGGAAGTGGATGAGCCCATCCTGAACGGCGTGGACGAGCAGACCCTGCTCCAGGGCGAGGGCCTGTACGACTACGCCCAGCTCCCCGGCGAGGGCCGGTCCAACACCTCCATCGCCGGGCACCGCAACTGGATCCGGGGCGGCAAGATCACCCTGGACCAGCCCTTCTCCTACCTGGACACCCTGGGGGAGGGGGATTGCCTCTACCTGGTGTACGGGGAGAACATCTACCAGTACCTCTTTGAATACCAGGAGGTGGTGGAGCCCGACGACTGGGGCCCCATCTACAAGACCGACCACTCCTGCGTCACCCTGACCACCTGCACCCCCGTGGGCGTCTCCGACCACCGGCTCATCGTCCGGGGCGCCCTGGTGGACATCATTCCGTTGTCTGACGACTATGCTTATCCCGCCAACGCGGAAGAGGAGGCTTCACTCAATCCATGAAATTCTTCAAGTCCATGAAAAAGACCACCCGGATCATCTGCGCCGTGCTGGCCATCGTGCTGGTGGCGGGGGTGGCCATCCCCCTGCTGGCCCAGGCCGGCGTCATCCCCCACAAGGAGGCCGTCCAGAGCGGCGTCACCGTGTATAAGAACGGCAAGGCCACCGTGGATGCGTCCAACCTGGCCCTGGGCTTTGTGTCCGTGTCCTACACCGGCGGCAAGGACGTGCGCATCAAGGTCCAGATCACCAAAACCGGCGGCACCACCTACACCTACAATCTGAACAACAAGGGCACCGCCGAGACCTTCCCCCTCACCGAGGGCGACGGCAAGTACACTGTGAAGGTGTTTGAGAACACCACGGGCACCAAGTACGCCCAGGCCTACTCCTGCCCCCTGACCCTGAAGCTGACCAGCGAGTTCTCCCCCTTCCTGTACGCCAACCAGTACGTCAACTTCACCGACGACTCCAAGGTGGTGGCCAAGGCCGCCGAGCTGACCAAGGGTCTGACCACCGACCTGGACAAGGTGACCGAGATCTACCACTACGTCATCAACAACATCACCTACGACTACCAGCTGGCCGCCACCGTGGCCTCCGGCTACCTGCCCGACGTGGACAAGGTGCTGGAGAGCGGCAAGGGCATCTGCTTCGACTACGCCGCCGTCATGGCCTCCATGCTCCGCAGCCAGAATATCCCCTGCAAGCTGATCGTGGGCTATGCGGGCACCGTGTATCACGCCTGGATCAATGTGTACATCGAGGGCGTGGGCTGGGTGGACCACCTGATCTACTTCAACGGTGAGGACTGGTCCATGCTGGACCCCACCTTTGTCTCCAACGGCAAGAACAACCCCGCCGTGCTCCAGTACGTGGGCGACGGCACCAACTACACCGAGAAATACGCCTATTGATCCCTCTGCCCTGAGTCAGCGCTGCCGCGCGGGCTCAGGGCATGCGCCATTCCATCCGTCTCAGGCGGCAGGCCGCCTGGGTCATTTCCATCCGGAGGTGTTGCCCCATGGCAAAGCAACGGAGTACCGCACCCCTCAGCGCGGACGCGCTGTCGGTGTTCTGCTATCAGCTCTCCCTGATGATGCACGCCGGCATCGGCTCTGAGGAGGGCGTGGAGGTGCTGGCCGAGGACGCCGCCGACCCCGGCAGCAAGGCCCTGCTGACCGCTCTCCACGCCGACCTGCTGGACGGCGCGCCCCTGTCCCAGGCACTCAGCGCCAGCGGCGCCTTCCCCGGGTACATGGTGCGCATGGTGGAGATCGGCCAGGCCGCCGGCCGGCTGGACCAGGTCCTCTCCGCCCTGGCCGCCTACTACCGCCGGGAGTCGGAGACAGCGTCGGCCATCCGCCGGGCCGTCCTCTACCCCGCCGTTATGGCAGTGCTGGTGGCGGCGGTGTTCCTGGTGCTCATGACCCGGGTGCTCCCTGTGTTCCAGCAGGTGTTCCGGCAGCTGGGCCTGACTCTGTCCCCCGCCGCCCAGGCCCTGATGACCGCCGGCGCAGCCGGGCAGTATGTCGGCGGCGTGCTGGTGGCGCTGCTGGCCGTGGGCGCGGTGGTTCTGCTGGTGCTGTCCCGGCGGCAGAGCGCGGGGGCCCAGCCCATGGAGGCCCGCCTGCTGGGAAAGGGCAGGGCTGCCAAAGCGGTGGACCGGAGCCGCTTCGCCGCCGCCATGGCCCTCATGCTCTCCAGCGGCCTGCCCCTGGACGAGGCCATGGAGCGCACCGTCCACCTGCTGGAGGGCTCTGCCCTCTCCCCCGCCCTGAAGGACTGCCAGTCCCGCATGGAGCAGGGGGAGGACTTCTATAAGGCCGTCACCGCCTGCGGGCTGCTGGACGGCCTCCAGGCCGGGCTGCTGGGCGCCGGGTTCCGCTCCGGCGTGCCCGAGCAGGCCATGGAGGAGCTGGCCTCCCGCTGCCAGGAGGAGGCCGACGAGCGGCTGTCCTCCCTGCTGTCCCGGCTGGAGTTTGCCCTGGTGCTGCTGCTGTGCGTGGCCGTGGGCCTGGTGCTCCTGTCGGTCATGCTGCCCCTGCTGGGCGTGCTGACCGCCATCGGCTGACCGATCTCATCGTGAAAGGGGGTCTCCGCCATGGGCGGCAGACGTGCCTCATTCCTGCGGCGGGTCCTGCCCGCCGCCGTGTTCCTCATCGCCCTGGCGGCGGCCGGGCTGCTGTTCACCAGGGTCATCAGCGTCCGCACCGACGCGGAGGTCCTCGCCCTGGCCGAGGAGAGCGTCCGGCGGGCGGCGGTGGAGTGCTACGCCCTGGAGGGCTTCTACCCCAGGAGCCTGGACTACCTGGTGGAACACTACGGCGTCACCGCCGGCGACGACCGGTACATGGTCTCCTACCAGTACGTGGCCTCCAACCTGATGCCAGACATCACGGTGCTGGCCCTGGGAGAATAGGCTTTTCCCGTAAAAAACGCTTTTTGTAAGGGGGTGTCCCCATGAAAACCCATTCCGGCGGCGCCGGGCTGCGGCGGGTGGTCATCGTGTGTCTGGCGGCGCTGTTTGCCCTGCTGGCCATGGGCGTGACCCTGATGGGTACCGGCGTGTACCGCGCCGTGGCCGACGACGCCGCCGCCAACTCCGCCCAGCGCACCGCCCTGTCCTACGTGGTCAACCAGATCCGCCGGGCGGACGGGGGAGGCGTGGCCGTGGGCACCTTCGGCGGCGGGGACGCCCTGCGCCTCACCGAGACCGGTGAGGACGGCAGCGTGTACGTCACCCTGATCTACTGCTTTGAGGGCTCCCTCCGGGAGCTGTACATGGAGGAGGGCACCGGCCTGGCGCCCGAGGACGGCATGGAGCTGCTGCCTCTGTCCTCCCTGACCCTGTCCGTCACGGAGCGGGGCGGGCTGGACATCTCCGCCGGCGACGGGGAACACCAGTGGTCCGTGACCCTGTATCCCCGCACCGGCGTGGAGGAGGTGGGGACGCTGTGAAGGAATCGGGCAGCCGTTTTTCCCTCTTTCTCATGGAGCTGGTGATCGACCTGTTCCTCTTTGTGCTGTGCGCCGCGGTGTGCGTGGGGCTGCTGCTCCACGCCCGGAGCATGAGCCTGGAGAGCACCCGGCTCACCCAGGCGGTGTACCTGGCCCAGAGCGCCGCGGAGGCCCTCCGGGCGGGCGACGCCCTGCCCCAGGCCCCGGAGGGGTACCGGTGCCAGGTCAGCCAGGGGGAGGAGGACGGCCTCTCCACCGCTGAAATCGAGATCTTCTGGGGCGACACGTCCCTCTACACCCTGGAGACCAGCTGGGTCCCCGCCCTGGGCGGGAACAGCGGTGAGGAGGTGGCCCTGCCGTGAAGAAATCTCCGCCGCCCATCGGCATCGGCGTGGTGTCCATCATGACGGTGCTGCTGGTGCTCACATTGTCGGTGTTCTCCGCCCTCACCCTCACCTCGGCCCGGGCCGACCTGTCTCTGTCCCAGACCAACGCCGGCACAGTGTCCGCCTACTACGCCGCCGACGCCCAGGCCGCAGCGCTGTACGCCGGGTTTGCCGCCGGCACGGACGCCGAGCTGGACACCTATATTCCCATGACCGACACCCAGTCCCTCCACCTCCACCTGGTGCGGAGCGGGGACGGGGTGGAAATTCTCGCCTGGCAGACCGTCCCGGTGGAGGACGACGGCGGAGACGGGGACCATCTGCCCGTCTTTGACGGCACACTGCCGGAATAGGAAGGGGTTTGCCATGAATTTAGTTGATATTCTCACCCACGCGGTGGAGCGGGAGGCCTCCGACATCCTCCTGATCCCCGGCCTGCCCGCGGCCTACAAGATCAGCGGCGTCATCACCCGGGAGGGGGAGCGGCTCCTGCCCGACGCCCTGGACGCCCTGGTGCGGGAGGCCTACTCCCTGGCGGGAAACCGCTCCATGGACCGGCTGGAGCGCACCGGGGACGACGACTTTTCCTTTGCCGTGGCCCATCTCTCCCGGTTCCGGGTCAACGCCCTGCGGCAGAGGGGCTCTCTAGCCCTGGTCATCCGGGTGGTGTCCTTCTCCCTGCCCGACCGGACGGCCCTGGGCATCCCGGACAGCGTCATGAACTTCGCCGCCTGCTCCCGGGGTCTGGTGCTCTTCACCGGCCCGGCGGGCAGCGGCAAGACCACCACTCTGGCCTGCATCGTGGACGCCATCAACTCCTCCCGCAACCTCCACGTCATCACCATCGAGGACCCCATCGAGTACCTCCACCACCACAAGATGAGCGTGGTCACCCAGCGGGAGCTGGCCACCGATACCACCAGCTATGACGCCGCCCTCCGGGCCGCCCTCCGGGAGGCCCCCGACGTGATCCTGGTGGGCGAGATGCGGGACGCGGAGACCATCAAGGCCGCCGTCACCGCCGCCGAGACCGGCCACCTGGTCATCTCCACCCTCCACACCCTGGGGGCGTCCAACACCATCGACCGGATCGTGGACTCCTTCCCCCCGGAGCAGCAGCAGCAGATCCGCACCCAGCTGGCCCTGGTCATCGAGGGCGTGGTGTCCCAGCAGCTGGTACCCACCAAGGACGGCTCCCTGATCCCCGCCTTTGAGGTGATGACCGTCACCCCCGCCGTGCGCAACATGATCCGGGAGTCCAAAGCCCACCAGCTGGACAATGTGATCTCCTCCTCTGCCGCCGACGGCATGATCTCCATGGACCAGAGCCTGCTCCAGCTGGTGAAAGCGGGCCGTATCGGTCCGGACGCCGCCCTGGGCCACTGCGTCAACAGTGACTGGCTGCGCAAGCGTCTGGCCATGAATTCTTGAACAAGGGAGGTTTGATACATGTCCTTTTCCAACCTGAACAGCCCCAGCGCGGTCCTGCGGGTGTGCGTGGACCGCTCGGACAACGGCCGGATCTCCGGTATGGTGTACAGCCAGCGGCTCACCCGGCCCATGGCCTTCTCCGACATGGGCAGCCTGATCCTCCGGCTGGACGACGTGCTGGAGAAGCAGAACTTCCCCCAGGCCTTCCAGCACTCCCGCACCTTCCGGGAGCATGAGAGCCACGTCCCCGCCGCCGCCGACCCCAGCGAGGGCATCCCTCTGGATGAGGTGGAGGGCTCGGCCGGTTCCCTGGCCACCTTTACCCTGTGTGTCATCTCCCGGCGCAACGCCTCCTGGCAGGGCTGGGTGGACTGGATGGACGGCTCCCCCAAGCAGCAGTTCGCCAGCGCCCTGGAGCTCATCCGCCTGGCGGAGGAGCGTTTCCTCTGAGGCCTCGCTTTTCCATATCCTGTGCCCTGCCGCATCCGGTGCGGCAGGGCTTCTTTTTATCCTGGGTCAAATGACGGGGCGGAACCATTTCCCGCCGCGGGATATTTCCCGTTTCAACTTGTATCTTTCTGCTATCTTTGTTATAATGAAAAGTAATTTTCTATCCAATTTCGGGGGCACACCCATGAAGTACAGACAATGGAATCTACGCGCACCGTCTCCCGCGGCCCAGGCGGCCATGGAGGCGGATGGGGTCCCCCCGCTGGCGGCCGCGGTGCTCTGCGCCCGGGGCCTGGACACCGTGGACAAGGCAAAGGACTTTCTCCGCTCCGACGAGGGCCTGCTGTGGGACCCCTTTCTCCTGAAGGACATGGACCGGGCGGTGGGGCGTATCGCCGCCGCCCTGGACCAGCGGGAGCACATTGCCGTGTACGGCGACTACGACGTGGACGGCATCACCTCCACCTGCCTGCTCACCGACTACCTCCGCAGCCGTGGCGCCAAAGTCACCCCCTACATCCCCGACCGGATGGAGGAGGGTTACGGCCTGAGCTGCTCCGCCGTCTCCGCCCTCCAGGCCAAGGGCGTGAGCCTGATCATCACCGTGGACTGCGGCATCACCGCCGTGGCCGAGGCGGAGTTTGCCGCCTCCCTGGGCATCGACCTGGTCATCACCGACCACCACGAGTGCAAGGACCGCATCCCCGCCGCCGCCGCGGTGGTGGACCCCCACCGGCGGGACTGCGGCTACCCCTTCAAGCATCTGGCGGGGGTGGGCGTGGCCCTCAAGCTGGTGCTGGCCCTGGGGGACAGGGCGGAGGAGCCCGCCCTGCTCCGCCGGTACGCCGACCTGGCCGCCGTGGGCACGGTGGCCGACGTGATGCAGGTGGTGGGGGAAAACCGGACCATCATCCGCATGGGCCTGACCGCCCTGAAGGACACGGCCCGGCCCGGCCTGCGGGCCCTGCTCCATGAGGCAGGCCTGACCGAGCGGCCCCTCACCTCCGTATCCATCGGGTACACCCTGGCCCCACGGATCAACGCCTCCGGGCGGATGGGCTGCGCCGGACTGGCCGCCGAGCTGCTCCTGACCTCCGACCCGGCCCGGGGCGAGGCTCTGGCCCGGGAGTTGTGTGCCCTCAACCGGGAGCGGCAGGCCGTGGAGCTGGACATCTATGAGGAGTGCGTGGCCATGGCCGACGCCATGGCCCCCGAGGACCGGCCCGCCCTGGTCCTGGCCCGGGAGGGCTGGCATCAGGGCGTGGTGGGCATCGTGGCCTCCCGCCTGAGCGAGAAGTACTCCTGCCCCACCTTTATGATCTGCCTCCAGGACGGCAAGGGCAAGGGCTCCTGCCGGTCCTTCGGCGGCTTCAACCTGTTCGCCGCCCTGGAGCAGTGCCGGGACCTGCTGGAGGGGTTCGGCGGCCACGAGCTGGCCGCCGGGTTCACCATTCTGGAGGGGAATATCCCCGCCTTCCGGGTGCGGATGCTGGAGCTGGTCCGCTCCTCCACCGGCGGCGCGGCCATGGAGTCCTCCCTGGAGGTGGACGCCGAGGCCGATCCCGCCCTGCTGACCCAGGAGGGCGTGCTGTCCCTGGACCTGCTGGAGCCCTACGGCACCGGCAACCCCAAGCCGGTCTTCTCCATGTCGGGCTGCACCGTCACCTCCGCCACCGAGGTGGGCGGCGGACGGCACCTGAAGCTGAAGGTGTCCAAGGGCGGGCGCAGCTTTGACGCCATCTTTTTCTCTGTCTCCCTGGCGGAGGCGGGCCTGGCCCCCGGCGACCGGGTGGACCTGGCCTTCTCCCCCCAGATCAACGAGTTCCGGGGCTGGCGTTCGGTGCAGCTCCAGCTCATCGACCTGCGCCCCGCCCTCACACGGGCCCAGGCGGAGCGGGCGCTCTACGAAAAGCTCCACTCCGGCGCCGCCCTCACCCCCCAGGAGGCCGCCGCCCTCACCCCCAGCCGGGAGGAGTTCGCGGCGGTGTGGCGGTACCTGAAGAACCGCAGCTCCGCCGGACGGCTGGAGGAGACGGCGGGCCGCCTCTCCCGGAACATTGCCCGCTCCTTCGGCCTGCGGGAGACCTTTATGCGCACCATGGTGTGCCTGGAGGTGCTGGACGAGCGGGGCCTCATCCGGGTGGAGCACTCCACCGACCACCTGTGCATCGACCTGACCCCGGTGGAGGGCAAGGTCAACCTGGAGGACTCATACATCATGCGCCGCCTGCGCAAACTGACCGAAGGCGTGTGACCCCTTATGTTCCCACCCCCCCGCGACATTTTCGGAGGTGATTTTATGGACCCCATCCTGGAGCGCTATCAGGCGCTGGAGGATAAGATCAAATCCTATAACCCGTCTCTTGACACCAAGCGGCTCTTCGACGCGTTTACCTTCGCGGATAACGCCCACTCCAGCCAGCTGCGCAAGGACGGCTCCCCCTATATCACCCATCCCCTGGCGGTGGCCGAGATCGTGGCCGACCTGGGGCTGGACACCGACTCCATCATCGCCGCCCTGCTCCACGACACCATCGAGGACACCGGCGCCACCCATGAGGAGATCGCCAAGCGGTTCGGCCCCACGGTGGCCGACCTGGTGGAGGGCGTCACCAAGCTGACCCGGGTGCAGTACACCTCTAAAGAAGAGGAGCAGATGGAGAACCTGCGCAAGATGCTCATGGCCATGGTCAAGGACATCCGGGTGATCCTCATCAAGATCTGCGACCGGCTCCACAACATGCGCACCATGGAGTACCAGTCCCCCAAGAAGCAGCGGGAAAAGGCCCTGGAGACCATGGAGATCTATGCCCCCATCGCCCACCGGCTGGGCATGCAGCGCATCAAGTGGGAGCTGGAGGACACCTCCCTCAAGTACCTGGACCCCATCGGCTACCAGGAGATCGCCGACGAGCTGGCCGCCCGCTCCTCGGCCAACGAGGAGTTCATGGCCTCCATCCAGAAGAAGATCCAGGACCGGCTGGCCGAGGAGGGCATCAAGTGCACGGTGTACGGCCGGGTCAAGCACATCTACTCCATCTACCGGAAGATGTACGCCCAGAACAAGACCCTGGATGAAATTTTTGATCTCTATGCCTTCCGGGTGATTGTAGACGACATCCCGGAGTGCTACAATGTGCTGGGCTGCATCCACGACCTGTTCCGCCCGGTGCTGGGCCGGTTCAAGGACTATATCGGCACCCCCAAGCCCAACGGCTACCAGTCCCTCCACACCACCGTCATCGGCCGGGAGGGCATCCCCTTTGAGGTACAGATCCGCACCCAGGAGATGCACAACACCGCTGAGTACGGCATCGCCGCCCACTGGAAGTACAAGCAGGGCCTGGCCAACGAGAAGCTGGGCACCGAGGCGGCCTTCGAGTGGGTGCGCAAGCTGCTGGAGAACCAGCAGGACACCGACGCCGAGGAGTTCGTCCGCACCCTGAAGGTGGATATGTTCGCCGACGAGGTGTTCGTGTTCACCCCCCGGGGCGACGTGATCAACCTGCCCGCCGGCGCCACCCCCATCGACTTCGCCTACTCCATCCACTCCGCCGTGGGCAACAAGATGACGGGCGCCAAGGTCAACGGCCGCATGGTGCCCTTTGACACCCCCCTGAAAAACGGCGACATTGTGGAGGTCATCACCTCCAAGTCGGCCCATGGCCCCAGCCGCGACTGGATGAACATCTGCAAGTCCAACGAGGCCCGCAACAAGATCCGCCAGTGGTTCAAGAAGGAGAAGCGGGAGGAGAACATCGCCACCGGCCGCGCCTCCTTCGAGGCCGAGCTGAAGCGCGCCGGCATCACCCTGGCCCAGATCACCGCCGAAGACGCCCTCCCCTCCATTCTGAAAAAGGTCCGGTTCAACTCTCTGGACGAGCTCTACGCCGCCATCGGCTACGGCGGCATGACCGCCGTCAAGTCGGTGGTGCGCATCAAGGACGAGCTGACCCGCCTGGGCCGCCTGAAAGAGGAGAAGGCGGCGGCCGAGCGAGCCGCCAACGAGGTGGTCTTCCCCGCCTCCCCCGCCCCCGCGCCCGGCCAGGTCAAGGCCCCCCGCAAGTCGGAGTCCGGCATTGTGGTGGAGGGCCTGGACAACTGCCTGGTCAAGTTCGCCAAGTGCTGCACCCCCGTGCCCGGTGACCCGGTGGTGGGCTTTATCACCCGGGGCTTCGGCGTGTCGGTCCACCGGGCCGACTGCCCCAACGCCGCCCCCGAGAAGCGCCGCCCCGAAGAGGCCGGCCGCTGGGTGAATGTGGCCTGGGTGGGCAGCGATCAGGCCGCCTACCCCACCTCCCTGGAGATCTCCGCCAAGGACCGGGACTGCCTGGCCATGGACGTGACCATGGCCCTGTCCGCCGCCAAGGTGAAGGTGGACTCCTTCTCCGCCCGGGGCATGCCCGACGGGTATGCCTCCGTGTCCATCGTCCTGGAGGTCAAGGACCGGGACGAGCTCAACAACGTCATCAACAAGCTGGGGCAGATCTCCGGCGTGTACCAGGTCAAGCGGGTGTCCGGCTGACCCCGCTCCCGTCTCAGGAGGCTGGAATATGACTGATAGAGAGATCGCCGCCCTGGAGGCGGCCCTGTCCTCCGCCTTTCAGGGCGGAGAGCTGCGCCGGCGGGAGCTGCGCCTCACCGCCGAGGAGGCAGAGTACCTGGCGCTGCGGTGGGAGCGGGTGCGCCTCACCGCCATGTCCCCCTCGGGGGACAAGATGTGGTATACCGTGGAACTGAACGTTCTGCCCGCCTGAATCCCCCTGATCCATTATAATAAAAGGAAGTAATTCGACATGAGCCAACAGCCCTTTGTCCCCCTGCTGCTGGGGGCAGACATCAACGTGTACAGTATGGCCCGGGCCTTCCACGAGGCCTACGGCGTCAAGACCGTGGCCTACGGCATGTATCCCTCCGGCCCCTGCTACGGCAGCGACATCATCGACTACCGGGTGTGCCAGCACAACGACGAGCCCCAGGTGGTGCTGAAGAACGTCACCGAGGTGTCCCGGGAGTTCCCGGACAAGAAGGTCATCGTGCTGGGCTGCGGTGACAACTACCTGACCTCCATCGCCGTCAACCTGCCCAACTTCCCCGAGAACGTGGTGGCGCCCTACATCGACCTGGCCCTGATGGAGAAGCTCATCCACAAGGAGCGGTTCTACCAGCTGTGCGACCAGTACGGCATCGACCACCCCGCCACCTATGTCTACCACAAGGGGGAGGGCCACGGCTTCCAGCTGCCCTTCTCCGGCCCCTTCGTGGTCAAGCCCGCCGAGAGCGCCACCTACTGGGATCACCCCTTCGACACCCAGAAGAAGGCCTATGTGCTCCAGACCCGGGAAGAGGTGGACCAGGTCATCGACGACATCTACAACCACGGCTATGAGGACTCCCTCATCATCCAGGACTTCATCCCCGGGGACGACTCCTACATGCGGGTGGTCACCAACTACTCCGGTGAGGACGGCAAGGTGGAGCTCATGTGTGTGGGCCACGTGCTGCTGGAGGAGCACACCCGCCACGGCATCGGCAACCACGCGGTCATCATCACCGAGGAGGCCCCCGAGCTGTGCGAGAAGCTGCGGGCCTTCCTGGAGGACATCAAATTCACCGGCTTCTCCAACTTTGACGTGAAGTTCGACCAGCGGGACGGCAAGTTCAAGGTCTTTGAGATCAACTGCCGCCAGGGCCGCAGCAACTACTATGTCACCGGCGCGGGCCACAACCTGGCCAAGTACCTGGTGGAGGACCGGATCTTCCACCGGCCCGCCCCTCTGACCGTCACCAAGAACCGCCACCTGTGGCGGGTCATCCCGGCCAAGGTGGCCTACGACTACATCCCCAGCAAGTACCACCAGGAGATGAAGGCCCTCACCGCCGCCGGCGCCTGGGTCAACCCCCTCTTCTACAAGGCGGACCGGAACCTGATCCACAAGCTGCGCATCATCAAGGACCAGTGGCGGTACAAGGAGCGGTACGCCAGCTCCATGGAGAAGGCCAACTGAGAGGATTTACCATATGAACGAAGCAAAACTCGGCATCTTAGGCGGAATGGGCCCCCAGGCCACCCAGGATTTCTACCAGCGCATCCTGGACCGGACCGACGCGTCCTGTGACCAGGAGCACCTGCCCACCGTCATCCTCAGCGACACCCGCATGCCCGACCGCACCTCCGCCATCCTGGGCGGGGACGCGGAGGGCTGCTACCGCCGCCTCCTCCAGGACGCCAGGACCCTGGAGCAGGTGGGCTGCACCGCCATCGCCATCCCCTGCAACACCTCCCACTTCTTCGCCGACCGGCTCCAGGAGGAGCTGTTCATCCCCATCATCCACATGGTGCGGGAGACGGTGAAGGTGCTCTCCTCCGACCCGGGCGTCCACAAGGTGGGCATCCTGGCCACCGACGGCACCGTCCGCACCGGCGTGTACCAGCGGGAGTGCGAGGCACAGGGCCTGGTGGCCTACTCCCCGCCCCCCGAGGTGCAGAAGGTGGTCATGAGCATCATCTACGACGAGATCAAAAAGGGCGAGAAGGGCAGCCGGGAGAAGTTCGCCGTGATGGACAAGTGCCTGCGGCAGGCCGGGTGCGACGCGGCCATCCTGGGCTGCACCGAGCTGTCGGTCTACCGCACCTACCACCCCCTGCCCGACTTCTACGTGGACGCCATGGACATCCTGGCCGAGCGGTGCATCACCTACTGCGGCTACAAGCTGCGCATGGTGTGACCCGCGCCTCTCCCCAAGGGAGAGGCGCCCATAGTGCCGTCCCCACCCCCTATATTCCCCCGCCCCGCCGGCGCCCGGCGGGGCTATTTCCTCTCTGGAGGTGTTTGCCTTGTCCCGTCCCCACTTTCCCCTGGGCGACTACTACCAGTTGCTGCTGAAAAACGGCCTGCTCGCCGACGCCGCCCCCCTGCCCGCCGACCTGACCCGGGAGGTCCGGCTGGTGTCCTGCGACTCCCAGACCGTGGTACCCGGCACCCTGTTCATCTGCAAGGGCGCGGCCTTCAAGCCCCAATACCTGCTGGACGCGGCGGAAAAGGGCGCCTTTGTGTACGTCAGTGAGCGCCGGTGGACGGAGTGCGCCCTACCCTGCATCCTGGTGACCGACATCCGCCGCGCCATGGCCCTGCTGGCCGACCGGGCCTGGGACCACCCCTCCGGGCGGCTCCGCATCACCGGCATCACCGGCACCAAGGGCAAGACCACCACGGCCTACTTTCTCAAGTCCATCCTGGACGAGTGGCGGCGAAGCCAGGGCAGGCACGAGAGCGCCATTTTGTCCACCATCGTCACCGACGACGGCGTGGAGCGCCGTCCGGCCAAGCTGACCACCCCGGAGCCCCTGGACCTGCAGCGGCACCTGTGGAACGCGGCGGAGTGCGGCGCGGAGTACCTGACCATGGAGGTGTCCAGCCAGGCCCTCAAGTACCACCGCACCGGGGGTGTGGACTTTTCCGTGGGCGTGTTTTTGAACATCGGAGAAGATCACATCAGCCCGGTGGAACACCCGGATTTTGAGGATTATTTTGCCTCCAAGCTGATGATTTTCCGCCAAAGCGCCGCCGCCTGTGTGAATCTGGACAGCGATTTTGCCGAACGAATCCTGACCGCCGCAGAAAGTTGCAGCAAAATATACACATTTTCCACCAAGTTTTCCACAGCCCATATCTTCGCCAGCGAGATCCGCCGGGAGGGGGACGCCACCCGCTTCCTGGTGCGCACCCCCCGTTACACCCGGGAGCTGTCCATAGGCCTGCCCGGCTCCTTCAACGTGGAGAACGCCCTGGCCGCCGTGGCGGCTGCCGAGGCCCTGGGCGTGCCCGAGTCCGACGTGGCCGCCGGTCTGGCGGAGGCCGCGGTGCCCGGCCGGATGGAGACCTTCAACACCCCCGACGGCAAGCTGACCGTCATTGTGGACTACGCCCACAACGGCATGAGCCTGGAGGCGCTGCTCTCCTCGGTCCGGCGGGACTTCCCCGGGCGGCAGCTGACCGTGGTCTTCGGCTGCACCGGCGGCAAGGGCCTGGACCGCCGGGAGGGCATGGGCCAGGCAGCGGGCCGCTGGGCCGACCGGATCATCCTCACCGAGGACGACCCCGGCCCCGAGGAGGTGGCCGACATCTGCGCCGACATCGGCGGGTACATCGCCCCCTCCGGCAAGACCTGGATCGTCATCCCCGACCGGGAAGAGGCGGTGGAGCGGGCCATCCTGGAGGCCTCCACCCCCGCCGTGGTGGTGCTGGCGGGCAAGGGGGCCGAGCAGCAGCAGAAGCGGAAGCACGGCCCCGAGCCCTGTGTGCCCGACGGCCTGCTGGCCCGGCGGGCGCTGAAGCACTATGACCCCTGAGCTGGACAGGGCCTTTGCCGCCTGCGGCGCGGCGGCCTGGGGCGGGCTCGTCTGGGCGGACGCCCTTCCACATCTCACCCCTCAGGCTGTGGAAAAAACGCTGGCCCTCTGTCCCACGCCTGGGGCGGTGCTGGTGGCGGCCTTCCCCTACTTCGCCGGGGACGAACCGGGCAATCTGTCCCTCTACGCCCGTGGGCGGGACTACCACCTGGTTTTGACCGAAAGATTGAATACAATTTGCGATGTTCTTCGGCAGAAATACCCCTCGTATTCGTTTTTCCCCGGTGCGGACAACTCTCCCCTGCCCGAGCGGCAGCTGGCCTGGGCCTGCGGCATGGGCCTGCGGGGGCGCAACGGCCTGCTCATCCTGCCCCCCTGGGGGTCCTATGTGTTCCTGGGCACCATCCTCACCGACTGTCCCCTGGAGTTTTCCACACAGCCGCCCTCAAATGTGTGCATCTCCTGCGGAAAATGCGCCGCCGCCTGTCCGGGCGGCGCACTGAGCGGCGAGGTTTTCCACCTCTCCCGCTGCCTGTCGGACATCTCCCAGAAGAAGGGGGAACTCTCGCCGGAGGAGACCGCCCTGCTCTCCGCCCAGGAGTGCCTGTGGGGCTGCGACCTGTGCCAGCGGGTGTGCCCCTACAACGCCCATCCGTCCATGACCCCCATCTCCGACTTTCGGGAGGATTTGATCCCCTCCCTCACTCCCGCCGACCTGGAGGGCCTGACCAACCGCACTTTTCGGGAGAAGTACGGCCACCGAGCCTTTGCCTGGCGGGGCCCCGCCGTGCTGCGGCGGAACCTGGCCCTGAAAGCGCACGGATAGCAGCAGCGGAGCGCCGGAAAACCGGCTGCTCCGCTGTTTTTTGTCCCCGGATGTATCACCGCCCCATTTTCCGGCTATACTGGACTGTGAAGGGAGGCGGGCCCGCCTCCCAGCCTGAAGAAAGCGGTGGAATTGATATGCAGGTACGCGACCTGATGAGCAGCAGCGTGGTATCCATTGCGCCGGGAGAGTCGGCGGCTCTGGCAGCCCGGCTCCTGTCCCGGCACAACATCGGCTCTCTGCCGGTGTGCGGGGCGGACGGACGGCTCCGTGGGATTGTCACCGACCGGGACATTGTGCTCCGGTGCGTGGCGGCGGAGGAAAATCCGGCCAACACCCCGGTGCGGGACATTATGTCCCGCAACTGTGCGGTGGTCTCCCCGGAGGACGACCCCCGGGAGGCCTCCCGGATGATGGCGGCCGCCCAGGTGCGGCGGCTGCCCGTCACCGAGGAGGGCAAGGTGGTGGGCATGGTCTCCCTGGGGGATCTGGCCCTGAGCCAGGCCTACGACATGGAGGCCAGCAAGGCTCTGGCCGACATCTCGGACAACATCAAGCGGCTGTAAAAAAGCGCGTGGACGATATCGTCCACGCGCTTTTTGTATTTACTGGTCCCACAGGGTCTCCGCATTCCAGCTGTCCTCTGTAATATCGGAGATTTTGACCAGGGGCTGGGTGTACTGCCGGTCTGTCTTATCCAAAAATACCGCCGAGACGGTGAAGCCGCTGGCCACCTCCTCATCAGTGCAGATCATGGACAGGGTGTAGGCCGAGCTGTCATCCAGCTGAGATGCAGGGTGACTGCGGGCCGCCCCTCCGGGGCAGGTAATCTGAAAGCGTACCCGCATTCCCTCAGCGCTCTGAGCCGGAACCAAATTCAGCTTCAGGGCTCTTGTGCCATACTCCGTGGTCTCAATGGTGAAGTCTACATGGGAGACCAGGGGCAGGGCAGGGTCCAGTTCCGCCTCTGTCTGCCCGCTCTGGCTGCCGTCCGCCTGCTCCAGCCGGCTGATGCGGCTTCCCAGACTGCCCAACTGTCCGGTGAGGTTATCCGTCAGCTCCTCCAGCTGTTGGATCTTGGCCTCCTGGCCGGTGAGCGCATCCCCCTGCTCCTCCAGCTTCTCATTCAGCCGGAACAGCACCACGCCCTAGACGCACACCGCCACAGCCAGCGCCACGCACAGCGCTTTCCACCACCCGCTATTCCGACGGGGAGGTTCGTCTTTTTCCGGCGGGTTCTCTGCCTCTTCCTCCGGAGGCTGCTCCCCTGAGTCCTCCGGCTCCTCCCGGGGCGTCCCCTCCGCCTGGAGCAGGTCGTGAAGATTTACCGCAAAGAGACGGGAGAGTGCGATGAGCTTGTCCACCTCGGGCACCGCGCCGTCGGCCTCCCACTTGCTGATGGCCTGACGGGATACCCCTAACTTCTCTCCCAGGCCCTCCTGAGAGAGCCCGGCATCGTGACGCAGCGTCTGAATTTTCTGTCCCAGCGTCATGGCGTTCACTTCCTTTCATGGCCACATTCTAGCATCCGGACCCGTTTTCCGCAATCAAGCCGCCCTTACCCTCTGTCAACCGCTGGTTGCGGCCAAAAAAACAGCGCCCCCACGCCGATACAGGCCCGGGGACGCCGGTGATCCCGCCCTAAAAGCGGGTTTTATTTCTGTTCCGGTGTGGCCATGAACCGCCCGGTAAAGGGGGGCAGCTCCAGGGTGAGGACGCCGTCCTCCGCCTCCATGGCCTGGCCGCCCAGCAGGTCCACGGCCTCCCCCTCCCAGGGGATGGCCACAGTCTCGCTCTCCTGTCCGGCGTTGACGGCGCACAGCACCGTCTCCTCCTCCAGGGTGCGGGTAAAGGCCAGCACCCGGCCGGCCGCCTGCACGTACCGGATATCGCCCCGGCGGAGGGCTTTCCGGCTCTTCCGGGCGGCGCCAAGGGCGGTGAACAGCTCCACCAGCTCCTTGTCCTCGTGGCCCCAGGGGAAGGTGCGGCGGTTGAAGGGGTCCTCAAAGCCCTCCATGCCCGCCTCATCCCCGTAGTACACGGTGGGCGCGCCCGGGAAGGCGAACAGGATCATGGCCCCCAGGGCCAGCCGCTCCTTGCCCCGGGAGCGGTCGTGGTCGTTGAGCCGGGCGTGGGCCCGCCAGTCCCGGCTCTGGCCCCGCTGCTCGCTCTTCTCCCCCAGCAGGGTGAGGATGCGCATGGTGTCGTGGGTGCCCAGGGTGTTCATGGCCGAGTACCAGGCGAATTCCGGGTAGTTCTCCCGCAGGGTCTCCATGGAATCCCGGAAGCGCTCGGCCCCGCCCCCCAGCAGGTAGTCCACCACGGCGGTGCGGAAGGGGTAATTCATCAGCCCGTCGCAGTGGCCGCCCAGGATGTGCTTGCGGCGGACGCCATAGGCGATCTTATTGGAGCCGTCCTCCCACACCTCGCCGATGATCACCGCGTCGGGGTTCTCCGCCCGGGCGGCGTCGTGGATGGCGGCCACCACCCGGTCGGGCAGCTCGTCGGCCACGTCCAGCCGCCAGCCGTCCGCCCCGGCCCGCAGCCAGGAGCGGATTATGCCGTCCTTGCCGGTGATGTACTCCAGCCAGGTGGGGCTGTTCTTGTTGGTGGTGGGGAGGGAGTAGATGCCCCACCAGGAGGTGTACTGGTTGGGCCAGTGCTGGAAGCAGAACCAGTCGTAGTAGGGGGACTGGGGCCCCTGACAGGCGCCGGGGTTGGGGTAGGACCCGTCGCCGTTGAAGTATTTGCTGACAAATGCGGTGTGGTTGAACACGCCGTCCAGCATGATCCGCATGCCCATGGCGTGGGCCTGGGCGCACAGGTCGGAGAACTCCTCCTTGGTGCCCAGCATGGGGTCCACCTTCTCGTAGTCGCCCACGCCGTACCGGTGGTTCTCCGGGCCCTCAAAGATGGGACAGAGGTAGATGGTCTCCACCCCCAGGTCCCGCAGGTAGGACAGCTTGGAGCGGATGCCCGCCAGGCTGCCGCCGAAAAAGTCCCGGTTGCGGATCTCCCCGTTCTGGTCGGGGCGGTACTCCGGCTCCTCGTCCCAGCCCTGGTGGACCCAGCGTCCCCCCACCATACCGGCGGGGTTGGGCACCGACAGGCGGCAGAACCGGTCGGGGAAGATCTGGTAGGCCATGCCCTCGCCGAACCAGCGGGGCACCTTGTCGTTCTCGTCGTATACCGTCAGCTGATACTCCCCCGACTCCTTGCCCGACTTGCCGTCCAGCCGCTCCAGGCGGAAGGAGTACCAGATCAGGCCCATGTAGCCGTCGGTGTTCAGGGAGCCGGTGAACATATCCCGGGCCCCGTCCAGGCCGCTCCACACCATGGGCACCTCGATGCGCCTGTTGTCCCAGGACTCCAGCCGGGCGGTGAGCACGCCCCGGGAATAGCCCTCGGCCCGGAGGGGCCGGAGGGTGAAGGTCACCTCCGTGCCGCCGGGCACTGCGCCGTATGGGGTTTTGAAACGGAGGTCCCTTGCGTCATAAGTCTGTGGATCTATCATGGAATCATCCTAACTGGGTTCAGAATTGCCGCGCCTTACAGCCCCAGCTCCTGATTGATCAGGATCACTTCGGCGTAGGGGATGCCGTTGGGCTTTTTCCACAGCACCGTGAGGGCCCGGCAGATCCGCTCGGGGCTGTTGCAGTTGTAGCAGCGGTCCCCCTTCTGGGCGCAGGGGGTCTTGCGGCCCAGGCGCTGGGCGTTCTTGGGGGCGGCGATGTTCCGGGCACGCCAGAGGGCCTTGTCGTAGTCAGGCGCAATCTTGTTCACGCCCACCAGCAGATAGAGCGCCTCATGGCCGCAGATGGTGCCCACCACCCGGTTGCCGGTGCCGTCGATGTTGACGATCTCGCCGGTCTCAGCCAGGCCGTTGACCGAGCTGATGTATACCTGGGCCGTGGCGGCGTCCTGGGCGCTGCCCCCCAGCCAGTGCCAGTAGACGGTGTTGTGGGCGGGCAGCAGCTTGTCCAGACCCATCTGCTGGGCGGTCATGCACCCGCCGATGCCGATGCTCTTGCCGTCCAGCTTGCCGTCCAGATAGCGGGCGGCCTCCTCAGCCGTCTCAAAATAGCTGGTGGCAAAGCCGTTGTCCTCCAGATTCTTGCGCAGTTTTTCAATGTCTGCCATATGTACCGCTCCTCTCTATTTTATGCGCCCGGGCCGCAGCCCGGAACGCTTTTTTCTCACAGGTCGTTCTGCTTGTACTCCCGGAAGCCGTCGCCCAGCACCTCGTAGGCGTCGCAGACGATGATAAAGGCGGAGGGGTCCAGCTGCTTGACCATCCGCTTGATGGACACGATCTGCCGCTGCTTGAAGGCGCACATGAGCACCTTCTTCTCCGCCCGGGAGTAGGCCCCCTGGCCCTGGAGGATGGTCACGCCCCGGTCCAGGTCGTTGACCAGTGCGTCGGCGATCTCCTTGAAGTGGTCGCTGATGATATAGGCCACCTTGGCGCTGTCCAGACCGTAGAGCATCCGGTCCATGACGATGGAGGCGATATACAGGGCCACCAGGCCGTACAGGGCGCTGTAAATGCTGCCGAAGGCGATGGCGGTGGCCACGATGACCACCAGATCGGTGGCCATGAGCAGTCTGCCCATGGGCAGCCAGCTGATCTTCAGCTTGAGCAGCCGGGCGATCAGGTCGGTGCCGCCGGTGGTGGCTCCCTGCTGGAACACCAGCCCCAGGGAGGCGCCCATCAGAATGCCGCCGAAGATACAGGCCAGCAGGGAGTCCATGGGCTCAAAGGTCCAGAAGCTGTTCACCAGGTCGATGAACACCGAGGACACGGCCATGGCGTACAGGGAGGAGAGCAGCAGGTGCCCCCCGTACAGCCGCCAGCCCAGGATGAACAGGGGGATGTTCAGGATGATGACCACCGTGCCGATGGGGGCCCAGGGCAGGATGGCGTTGATGATCTGGCCCACGCCGGTGATGCCGCCGAAGGCGATGTCGTTGGGCATATAGAACCAGTTGAATCCCACGGCGTAGATGGCCGAGGCCACGGTGATCATGAAGTAAGACCAGAGCAGGGAAAGCACTTTGGATTTGGGTTTCATACATACCTCTCACAGGCGCCGGGGGCGTACCCGGCTGGGTTTATGGTTTCCACTTCGGCTCAGAGCAGGCTCATCTGCTCCTCGCCCCTGTCCTCTCCCTTCAGCAGGGCGCCGGCCACGGGCAGGCTGCGGGCCCGGTAGCGGGCGGTGTTGACGATGGGCGTCCGCTCCACCGGCTCCACCCGGTCCACGGAATACTTGGGCTTGAGGGTCATCACGTTGACGCCCTGGGTGGTGCGGGTGGCCTTGGGGGCCAGGAGGGCGGTATGGAAGATGAGGCAGCGGCCCTCGGTGGAGATCACCGCCAGCTCCAGGTCCTCCCGCAGCAGCAGAGCGGCGGCCAGGGGGGACTTGTCGGAGTAGGCGCCGGTGAGCTTCCGGCGGCGGGTCTGGGTCTGATAGGCGGAGAGCTCCACACGGGCGGCCTTGCCGTTGCGGAAGAAGAAGAGCAGGTTGCCCGAGTAGTCCCCGGGGACGCAGGCCCACACCACGCTCTCCCCCGCCTCCATCTCCAGCTTGGTGGGCAGATAGTCGCCCAGCACGGAGGCCTTGGCGTCGTCGAAGTCGCTCATGCGGGTCTTGTAGCACTGCTGTTTGTCGGTAAAGACCAGCAGCTCGTCCCGGTTGGTACACTCCCACTGGAGCCACGCCCCATCCCCCTCCTTGTACTTCTGCTCGCTGTTCATGCGCAGAGAGGCGGGGGTGATCTTCTTGAAGTATCCTTCCCGGGAGAGGAAGGCGGTGACCGGGTAGTCGGGGATCTCCTCCTCCGGCTCGGGCTCGGACAGGCGCTGGTGCTCGTAGACGATCTCGGTGCGGCGGGGCTGGGCGTACTTCTTCTTCACCGCCCCCAGCTCGGAGATGATGATCTTCTTGATGCGGGAGGGATTGCCCACGATGTCCTGGAGGTCGGCGATCTCCTCCTCCAGTGTAGAGGTTTCCTCGATCCGCTTGAGGATATACTCCTTGTTGATGTTGCGCAGCTTGATGTCGGCCACGTACTCGGCCTGGATATTGTCGATGCCGAAGCCGATCATCAGGTTGGGCACCACCTCGGCGTCCTCCTCGGTCTCCCGGATGATCTTGATGGCCCGGTCGATGTCCAGCAGGATCTTCTTCAGGCCCTTGAGCAGGTGGAGCTTCTCCTGCTTCTTCTTCATGACGAAGTAGGTCCGCCGGCGTACCCCCTCCATCCGCCAGGCCGTCCACTCCTCCAGGATCTCCCGCACGCCCATGACACGGGGCATGCCGGCAATGAGGATGTTGAAGTTGCAGGCAAAGGAGTCCATCAGGGGGGTGGCGCGGAACAGCTTCTGCATCAGCTTGTCCGGGTCAGTGCCCCGCTTCAGGTCAATGGTCAGCTTCAGGCCGGTCAGATCGGTCTCGTCCCGCATGTCGGCGATCTCCTTCACCTTGCCCGCCTTGATGAGCTCGGCCACCTTGTCCATGATGGCCTCCACGGTGGTGGAGTAGGGGATCTCGTAGATCTCAATGAGGTTCTCGCTCTTCAGGTAGCGCCACCGGGCCCGGACCTTGAAGGAGCCCCGGCCGGTGTTGTAGATCTGGGCGATCTCGGCGGCGTCGTAGAGCAGCTCGCCGCCGGTGGGGAAGTCGGGGGCCTTGAGCACCGCCGTCAGGTCGCAGTCGGGGTGCTTCAGGTACTCCACCGTGGCGTCGCACACCTCGGCCAGGTTGAAGCCGCACAGGTTGGAGGCCATACCCACGGCGATGCCCTGGTTGGCGGACACCAGCACGTTGGGGAAGGTGGTGGGCAGCAGGGTGGGCTCCTGCATGGTGCCGTCGTAGTTGTCCACAAAGTCCACGGTGTCCTGGTCGATGTCCCGGAACAGCTCGGCGCAGATGCCGTCCAGCCGCACCTCGGTGTAACGGCTGGCGGCCCAGGCCATGTCACGGGAGTAGACCTTGCCGAAGTTGCCCTTGGAGTCCACCAGGGGGTGGAGCAGGGCCCCGTAGCCCCGGGAGAGACGCACCATGGTGTCGTAGATGGCGGCGTCGCCGTGGGGGTTCAATTTCATGGTCTGGCCCACCACGTTGGCGCTCTTGGTGCGGGCGCCCCCCAGCAGCTTCATCTGGTACATGGTGTACAGCAGCTTCCGGTGGCTGGGCTTGAAGCCGTCGATCTCCGGGATGGCCCGGGAGACGATGACGCTCATGGCGTAGGGCATGTAGTTGATCTCCAGCGTCTCGGTGATGGGCTGCTCCAGCACCTCGGGCCGCAGGCCCATGACGTTGGGGTTGTTTTTGTGCTTCGCCCCCTCCTCGGGGTTTTTTTTCTTAGCCAATGGTGATCAATCCTCTTTCAGTTTCCGCCGGGCAGTCCGATCACGCCGTCGCGGAACAGGGTATCGTCCAGAATGTGGGCCATGGCCGGGTCCTCCAGGATGGTCTGATAGAGCTGGCCCCGGCTGGTCTGCCACACGTCGGACGCGGTCTGGCCCGACCAGTTCACCCAGCCGGTCAGGTAGTCCGTATAGGCCTCCTTCCAGCTGCCGTACAGCTGGCACACCTTGCGTGCCGCGGGCTCCACCACCTCCAGGGCCTCCCGGTAGGTCACAAAGCCCGCCAGATAGCCCCACTGTGCCAGGGTGCTCACCCGGAACAGGTCCCAGGCGTCGCTGCCGGTACTCAGCGTGCCGGCGGTGTCCAGCAGGGCGGCCCGGTCGGTGATGCCCCAGCCCTCCCGCAGGATCTTGCGGCCCATGTCCGGGCCGGTCATCCCCAGCTGGTTGGTGCTGGTTCCCCCCACCGGGTCGGTGCCGAAGCGCTGCTTGCCGCCGAAGAGCATGGCCTCGTGGGGGTTGTTCTCGTAGTTGAGCACGGCGCTCATGGCCAGGGCCCAGTGTTCCAGGTTGGAGCCCTCCGCCACGCTCTTGTCCTCGGTGATGCGCACGTGCTGCTGCTCCCCAATCCACTCCACCTTCTGGCCGAAGAACTCGGCGATGTAGCGGATGGGGATATAGGTCCGGTTGTTCTCGGCGTAGGGGGCCACGTCCATCTGGAAGGGAACGCCGTTGCGGGTGGCCTGGGTGCTGCCCAGGGTCATGACGAACACGTCCTCCGCCCGGCGGATGGTGATGTCCCCCGTCTAGGCGTCATAGTCCACCGTGGAGCCCATCAGCTCGGCCAGCCGTCGGACGGGGACCATGGTGCGCTGGTAGCGGGCCTGGGCGGTGGTGGTGTCCAGGTAGTCGGCGCTCAGGCGCACCGCCTTGGGGTGGACCACCGCGCCGTCCAGAGTGACGAAAATCAGGCTTTTGGCGTAGCTGAGCCGCTGGGCCGGGATGATGCCGGTGAGCACGCTGTTGTAGACGTCCTCCATGGTGAACTGCTCATAGGACAGCAGGTACTCCAGCGCCCCCACGTACACGCCCAGCCCTCCCTCCAGGCCGGTGGTGATATCCCGGGATGCCAGGGCCAGCCGGGCGTTCCACAGGTGGCATAGGTAGGTGGCGGGCTCCTGGCCGCCGGCGTAGGTGGCCGCCATCTCAAAGTCGGTGCTGTAGGGCACCTTCTCCCCCTTGGCGGCGGCGTTGAGGGCAAATTTGACCGCCAGCAGGCCCAGCTCGAACTGGACGCCCGGGTCCTTGGTCATCCGCTGGAGCTCCCGCAGCCGGTTGAAGAGCACCGTATCCACGCCGCTGACCGGCTCCAGGTTGCCCGCCGCCGCGTGGGCCCGCAGGGACAGGATTTTCTCCCAGGTGTCGGCCTCATAGGCCTGGCTGTCGGGGAACACCACGTACTCCTCCGCCGGACACCAGTCGGGCGGCGTGGGCTGCACATCGGCCGCGGAGGCGGTCAGGGACGGCGCGATCAGGGTCAGCGCCAGTGCCAGGGACAGGAACAGCGCGAGGGTCTTTTTCATCACAAAAATCTCCCCATTTCCGTTTGTCCTTTCGGTGACCGCTTCCCGACGGTCTGCTGTCTGTAAACTTGTCCCCTTAAGAAATATCCGCCAGCTCCAGATATTTATACCCGTTTTCGGCAATGTGGTCCTTTCTGCCCTGGAGATTGTCCCCCAGCAGCATATCGAAGACCTGGGCGGTGCGCTCCACGTCCTCGGGCATGACCTTGATCAGGCGGCGGGTCTCCGGATTCATGGTGGTGAGCCACATCATGTCCGGCTCGTTCTCGCCCAGGCCCTTGGACCGCTGGACGGTAAACTTCTTCCCCTCCAGGGAGGCCACAATGTCGTTCTTCTCCTTGTCGGAGTAGGCGAACCAGGTCTTCTCCTTGCAGTTGATCTCGTAGAGGGGGGACTCGGCGATATACACATACCCCCGCTGGATGAGGGTGGGGGTGAGGCGGTAGAGCATGGTCAAAATCAGGGTGCGGATCTGGAAGCCGTCCACGTCGGCATCGGTACAGATGACCACCTTGTTCCACCGCAGGTTCATCAGGTCAAAGGTAGCCATGTCCTTGGCGTGCTTGTCGTTGACCTCCACGCCGCAGCCCAGCACCTTCAAGAGGTCGGTGATGATCTCGCTCTTGAAAATTTTGGCGTAGTCGGCCTTGAGGCAGTTGAGGATCTTGCCCCGGACGGGCATGATGCCCTGGAACTCGGCGTCCCGGCTCAGCTTGACCGCGCCCATAGCCGAGTCGCCCTCCACGATGTAGAGCTCCCGGCGCTCGGTGTCCTTGGTGCGGCAGTCCACGAACTTCTGCACCCGGTTGGAGATGTCCATACTGCCGGTCAGCTTCTTCTTGATGTTGAGCCGGGCCTTCTCCGCGTTCTCCCGGGCCCGCTTGTTGATGAGCACCTGCTCGCCGATCTTCTGGGCGTCAAAGGGGTTCTCGATGAAGTAGACCTCCATCTGGCTCTTGAGGAACTCGGTCATGGCCTCCTGGACGAACTTGTTGTTGATGGCCTTTTTGGTCTGGTTCTCGTAGGAGGTCTGGGTGGAGAAGTTGTTGCTCACCAGGATGAGGCAGTCCTGGATGTCGTTCCAGGTGATCTTGCTCTCGCTCTTCTGGTACTTGCCCTGGGCCTTCAGATAGCCGTCGATGGCGGAGACAAAGGCGGAGCGCATGGCCTTCTCCGGGCTGCCGCCGTGCTCCAGCCAGGAGGAGTTGTGGTAGTGCTCGATGATCTGCACCGCGTTGGAGAAGCAGAAGGACACGGACAGCTTCACCTTGTACTCCGGCTTGTCCTCCCGGTCCCGGCCCCGGCGCTCGGTCTGCCAGAACACGGGCTGGGTCAGGGGATTCTCCCCCGCCAGCTCCTTTACATAGTCCTCGATGCCGTTGTCATATTTGAACTCGGTGGTCTCGAACTTGCTCCCCACCTGGTTGCGGAACCGGAAGGTGACCCCCGCGTTGACCACGGCCTGCCGCTTCATCACGTCCAGGTAGTAGTCCACCGGGATGTTGATGTCGGTGAACACGTCCAGGTCGGGCTTCCAGCGGAACTTGGAGCCGGTCTTTTTGCCGCTCCAGGGCTCCTTTTTCAGTCCGCCGATGTTCTCGCCCTTCTCAAAGTGTAGGGTGTACTCAAAGCCGTCCCGGTGGATGACCGCGTCGAAGTATTCGCTGGCGTACTGGGTGGCGCAGGAGCCCAGGCCGTTGAGGCCCAGGGAGTACTCGTAGTTGTCGCCGTCGTTGTTGTTGTACTTGCCGCCGGCGTACAGCTCGCAGAACACCAGTTCCCAGTTGTATTTCTGCTCCTTCTCGTTCCAGTCCACGGGGCAGCCCCGGCCGAAGTCCTCCACCTCGATGGACTTGTCCTCGTACCGGGTGACGGTGATGACGGTGCCGTGGCCCTCACGGGCCTCGTCGATGGCGTTGGACAAAATTTCAAATACGGCGTGTTCGCAGCCCTCCAGCCCGTCGGAGCCGAAGATGACAGCCGGGCGCTTGCGCACACGATCGGCGCCTTTAAGGGCGGAAATGGACTCGTTGCCGTAGGTTTTGCTGGCTTTGGCCATTGCTTTCTCCTCGCATTACACAGTTTTACATCATATTATTTTATCTCTAATTTGCCCCTCCTGTCAAGAAAAGGGCGGTATACCGGACCGGGAGCAAAAAGGCCGGCACCGTCTCCTATAGACGGCGCCGGCCCGGTGGGACATCGTCCGGGGGGAGGAGCCCTTGTCTCCCCCTCCGCCGGGCGGGACAGGGCTGCTTTTTCTGCGGGAGGGGCGGTCTTGCGGCCGCCGCCCCCCGGCACGTCCTGCTCTTTTCGCCTTTCGCCGTGGGGCAGGGGTCCGCCCGATTGGGCGGGCCCTGCCGGGCACCGGCTTAAAAAGAGAGGAGGTGCGCTATGCCTTGTCCGAGGGTAGTATGTGCGCCCTGCCGCCCGGTATGTATGGTTATTTTTGGTATAGAGCCTGTCATATTTGTCCAGAATGAACATACAATGCACCAGTACCTCACCATACGGAAAGGAGGCCGGTCTTATGGCCCAATCCGCCAGGACCCTGCCGTTCTGCAAAAAGCACCCCACCCCCCGGGAGGAGGAGCGGGACGCCCTGCTGGAGGGGCTCTCCCGCACCCGCACCCTCATCGCTCAGGCCTATTCCGGCTTCAACTCGGCCCGGGACCCGGACCTGATCGAATCCTACGTGTTTGAGATCAACTCCCTCCAGGCCCGCTACTCCTACCTGCTCCGGCGGGTCAAGGAGATGGACGGCGCACCGCTGAGAAGATAGGGGCTCCCCGCCCCGCCGCCCGGGTTCCGGCAGACTTTGCGCAGAGGTGAACGCTGTGGAATCCCTGGTGAATATGCTCCCCTGGCTCCTGGGCGGGCTGGTTGTGGTGGTGGCCATGGCCGCCCTTCAGAGGCCCCTCCGGGGCCTGGTCCGCCTGGTGGCCCGCACCGGCGTGGGGCTGGCAATTCTGTGGCTGCTGAGCAAGGTGGGCGGGCTCATCGGCGTGACCCTGGGGGTCAACCTGTTCAACGCCCTGGTGCTGGGCGTGCTGGGCGCGCCCGGCTTCGGGCTGCTGCTCATGCTCCCCTGGGCCCTGCGGTAGCCCCGCTCGACGGCGCGCCGACAAAATGCGCCGCTGTTCACAGAATTGTAAAATTGATGTGGTATGCTTGCTCTGATTTTAATGGAAGCAGGTGTACCACCCCGATGAAACGCAGAATTCTCTCCGCCCTGTGCGCCCTGAGCCTGGCGCTGTGCCTCACGCCCCTGGCCTGGGCTTCCGACTATGCCGATGTGAAGGACGGCTCCTGGTATGCCGAAGCGGTGCAGACCGTGACGGACAAGGGCCTGATGAACGGCACCAATTCCACCTCCTTCGCCCCCAACGCCTATGTGACCCGGGCCACGGTCATCACGGTGCTGTGGCGTCTGGAGGGCTGTCCCGAGCCCGCCAGCCAGACCGGCTTCCCCGACGTGGCGGCGGGCAGCTGGTGCGACAAGGCCACCCGCTGGGCCAGGGAGACCCAGATCGCCGACGGGTACAGCGACGGCCGCTTCGGCGCCGACGACCTGGTGACCCGGGAGCAGCTGGCCCTGTTCCTCAGCCGGTACACCTACTATAAAGGCCACACCCTGGCCCAGGGCGTGCTCAGCCTCTACCCCGACGGGGACAAGGTGTCCAAGTGGGCGGTGGACGGCATGAAGCACGCGGTGGGCGCCGGACTCATTACCGGCACCAGCGCCGGCACCCTCAGCCCCCTGGGGTACACCACCCGGGCCGAGCTGGCCGTGATCCTGGTGCGGCTGATGACCCCCGCCGCCGGCTGATCTCCCCTATTTTGTTTCCGAAACGCCCCGAAGGACGACCCTTCGGGGCGTTTTTCTTCTCCTCTCTCAAGTACGCTTGTGCTATTTTCTCTTCCATATTATAATATCGGCAGAGGATACAACGAGAGAGGAGGCGCTGATCTTGATTCGCGTTGCCATTGTGGAGGACGACCCCAAGGCGGTGGAGCTGCTCCGCTCCTACCTGGAACGCTACGAGAAGGCGGCGGGGATCGCCGTGGATGTGACGGTCTATTCCGACGGAGCCGAGGCGGTGGAGTGCTACACCCCCATCTACGACGTGCTCCTGCTGGACATCGAGATGCCCCATCTGGACGGCATGACGGCCGCGGGCCGCATCCGGGCGGTAGACCCGGATGTGATCATGATCTTTATCACCAATATGGCCAAGTACGCCATCAAGGGCTACGAGGTGGGCGCCCTGGACTTTGTGCTCAAGCCGGTGAGCTACTTTGCCTTTGCCCTGAAGATGGACAAGGCGGTGGCCACCCTGGAGAGCCGGGAGCAGCGGAGCCTGCTGGTGCCCACGGAGGACGGCATGCTCCGGCTGTCCACCCACGAGATCACCTACATCGAGGTTATCGACCACCAGCTCCAGATCCACACCGAGGGCAGGGTGTACACCATGCCTGGCACGCTGGCGGGCATGGAGGAGACCCTGTCCGGGGCCAATTTCGCCCGGTGCAACAAGGGTTACCTGGTGAACCTGCGCCATGTGGCGGAGATCAAGGGCAATTCGGTGGTGGTGGGCGGCGACGAGCTGCTCATCTCCCGGCGGCGGCGGGAGGAATTCCTGGCCGCCGTGGCGGCCTACTACGGAGGTGGCGGACGGTGATGCCTCTGGCGGACTTTCTGGACCGGTCCAAGTTCACCATGGAGCTGCTCTTGTGCTGCATGCTGTTCTTCTGGCCCCTGAAAAAGCGCAGCCACGCCCCCTGGCGGATGGGCCTGGGCTTTCTGGCCTGCGTGGCGGCGGTGGCCCTGCAGCCCCTCTCCTCCCTTCAGTTCCCGGTGGGCTTTCTGTTGGCGGGGTGCTATGTGCTCTTCTGCTGCGACATCTCCCTGACCGACGCCCTCTACTGCATGGCCTGCGCCTACGCCACCCAGCACTTCATGTTCCTCACCCACACCGTGATCCACTATCTCCTGGGCCGGCCCCAGCCCGGAGCGGAGGATCTGGGGCCCTGCTACTTCCTGGTGGCGGTCGTGGTGGGCGCGGCCTTTTATCTGCTCTTCGCCCGCAGGCTGGCCGGCGACGCCCGCTACCACCTGGACACCCGCCGGGTCCTCTTCTCGGTGGTGGTCATCCTGGCGGTGGTGCTGGTGCTCAGCCTGGCCGCCAGCCGGGCCGCCGCCGCCGGTAATCCGGACCTGCTGCTCATCTGCCGGCTGTACGCCATGTTCTGCTGCCTGTTCTTCCTGTGGGTCCAGGTCAGCCAGGTCAACCAGCTGCGCCTGGAGCGGGAGGTGGTGCTCCAGCAGTACCTGCGCAGCCAGCAGAAGGACCAGTACCGCATCACCAAGGAGAACATCGACATCATCAACCGGAAGTGCCACGACCTGAAGCACCAGCTCTCCACCCTGCGCCCCGGCGGCGGCGCCGACCGGGAGCGGTATCTCTCCGAGCTGGAGGAGTCCATCCACATCTACGACTCCACCCTGGAGACGGGCAACGAGGTGCTGGACACCGTGCTCACCGAGAAGAGCCTGTACTGCGAGGCCCACCAGATCAACCTGACCTGCGTGGCCGACGGCCGCCCCCTCGCCTTCCTGGACAGCACGGACATCTACACCATCTTCGGCAACGCCCTGGACAACGCCATTGAGAGCGTCATCCAGCTGGCCGACCCGGAGAAACGGGTCATCGCGGTGTCTGTGTGGGCCAGAGGCGGGCTGCTGCTCTTCCAGTTCGAGAACTACTACGAGCAGGCCCTCACCTTTGAGGACGGCCTGCCCGTCACCACCAAGGAGGACAACGGCTACCACGGCTTCGGCATCAAGAGCATCCGCTACACCGCCAAAAAGTACGGCGGACAGCTGTTTATCAGCACGGAGCGCAACCTGTTCCTGCTGCGGGTGACCATCCCCATCCCCTCCAAGTAGATCCTGCTTCCCAGCCCCCGGGCGGCCCCGTGCCGCCCGGGGGCTTTTGGTTTCGCCGCGCCGTTTCGGGGGAAATTGAGACCGTTTGCGGAGGATTCCAAATTTTTTCTCTTGAGGCTGATATACTTCTCTACGAAGTGTGCACGGACACAATCCGTCAGCGCCAGAGGGAAAGGAGGCGAAACACCGCAAAACATGCGGCACCCGTCCCCGCCGCACACAGGCGGCGGCGGACAAAAATTCCGGAATCTGGGAGGTTACTATGAAAAGAAAGGCATCCATCACACGCGGCCTGGCCGCAGTCATGGCATTTCTCATGCTCCTGACCATTTCGGCGTCCACCCTGATGTTCGAGTATGCCGGCGCCATCAACAGCGCCCTCAACGTGAGCACCAGCGAGATCATCACCGTGGACGACGGCACCGAGGTGGACACCGACTACTACACCAGCGAGTTCGGCACGGACTACACCAACAAGCAGTCCGCCCTCAAGCTGGAGATGGCCGTGGCGGCCGAAAACGTGCTCCAGGCCGAGGAGGGCACCGTCCTCCTCCGCAACGAGAACGCCGCTCTGCCTCTTGCAGCGGGCAGCCAGGTCACCATCTTCGGCAACGGCTCCTACAACTCCAACTCCAGCGCGTCCTCCATCTCCTCCATCCCCACCATGACCTTCATCTCCGCCATGCAGAAGGTCCTGGGCGCGGAGAACGTGAACACCACCCTGGCGGACAATGTGTACAGCAAGCTGAGTCAGACCACCAACACCGAGGTCATCGAGGCCCCCATCTCCGATGTGAAGGCCTATGAGTCCTCCTGGCAGAGCGGCTACAACGACGCGGCCCTGGTGGTCCTGACCCGAGTGGGCGGCGAGAGCAACGACAACGCCCTCTACGGCACCGACGGCAACCACATGCTGGGTCTGAGCACCAATGAGGAGGCTCTCATGTCCTACCTGAAGGACCAGAAGGACGCCGGCGTGTTCGGCTCCATCGTGGTGGTCATCAACTCCGAGGCCATGATGGAGCTGGGCTGGCTGGCCGACTACGGCGTGGACGCCTGCCTGCTGTGCGGCGACCCGGGCGCCGTGGGCTTTGAGGGCGTGGCCAACGTGATCGCGGGCAACGTGAATCCCTCCGGCCACACCGTGGACACCTACGCGGTCAACTCCCTGTCCGCCCCCGCCGTCACCTACGCCGGCGACAACACCCAGATGTGGGGCAACGTGGACGAGGTCAACGCCACCTGCACCGACACTACCAACGACGGCCGCGAGATCGACTACTACGTCATCTACGCCGAGGGCATTTACGTGGGCTACAAGTACTACGAGACCCGGTACGAGGACGCGGTCATGGGCAGCGGCAACGCCGGCAGCGCGGCGGGCTCCTCCACCGGCAGCGGCTGGAACTACGCCGACGAGGTGGCCTACACCTTCGGCCACGGCCTGAGCTACACCACCTTTGACCAGGTGCTCCAGGGCGTGGAGTTCGACGCCGACAGCGACAACTACATGGTGACCGTCCAGGTGACCAACACCGGTTCTGTGGCCGGCAAGAGCGTGGTCCAGGTGTACGCCCAGACCCCCTACGGCGACTATGAGAAGCAGAGCGGCGTGGAGAAGGCCGCCATCCAGCTGGTGGGCTTCGGCAAGACCGACGTGCTGGAGCCCGGCGCCAGCGAGACCGTCACCGTGCCTGTGGAGCGGTACTTCCTGGCCAGCTACGATACCAAGGGCGCGGCGGGCTACATCCTCTCCGCCGGCGACTACTACCTGTCCATCGGCGACGACGCCCATGACGCCCTGAACAACGTCCTGGCCGCCAAGGGCTACACCACCGCCGACGGCATGACCGCCGACGGCAACGCCGACAAGACCTACACCTGGAACCAGGCCGAGCTGGACGCCGAGACCTACAACCTGTCCCGGTTCACCGGCGTGGAGGTCACCAACCAGTTCGACCACGCCGACCTGAACTACTACGGCATCGACTTCACCTACCTCTCCCGCAGCGACTGGGAGGGCACCTACCCCGCTGAGCCCGTGGTGGTGGACGCCACCGACCAGATGATGGAGGACCTGAATCTGGACTGGTACGAGACCCCCGCCGACGCCCCCGCCGTGTCCGACTTCACCCAGGGCGCGGAGAACGGCCTGTCCTTCATCGACATGCGCGTGGTGGACTATGACGACGACGAGACCTGGAATTCCTTCCTGGATCAGTTCACCGTGGAAGAGATGGCCTCCCTCATGCCCGACACCTTCGGCGTGGCCGGCATCGACCGGCTGGGCATCCCCGCCCAGGCCCGCGCCGACGACTGCCGCGGCGCCGGCACCCTGACCGCCACCGGCGAGAGCTCCCTGACCTGGGTGTCCGAGCCCACCACCGCCCGCACCTGGAACACCGACCTGTGCTCCTCCCGCGGCCGCTACCTGGCCCTGGAGTGCGCCTTCTGCGGCCTGAACGAGCTGTGGTACGGCGCCGGCAACCTGCACCGCACCCCCTTCGGCGGCCGCAACCACCAGTACGTCTCCGAGGACGGCAACCTGTCCTACATCGTCACCTCCTATGAGGCCGCTGCCATGCAGGAAAACGGCGTCAACTACGCCGTGAAGCACTTCGTCCTCAACGACCAGGAGTCCCACCGGGAGAGCCTGGCCACCTTCACCAACGAGCAGGCCCTCCGTGAGATCTACCTGCGGGTGTGCGAGGGCGCCTTCTGTGAGGGCGGCGCCCAGAGCGTCATGACCGCCTTCAACCGTCTGGGCGTCATCTACGCCGCCACCGACAAGGCCCTGCTGACCACCGTGCTGCGGGACGAGTGGGGCTTCACCGGCCACATCACCACCGACGGCTTCTCCAAGAGCTCCCTCTACAAGACCCACTACGAGGAGATGTTCGACGCGGGCCTCACCTTCTTCTGCCTGGACCCCGGCGAGACCGCCGCGGCCATCCAGTCCTTCATCGACGCCGGCGACGGCTACATGCTCCAGTGCCTGCGCCAGATGACCAAGCACAACATCTACGTGGCCGTCAACTCCGTGTCCGCCAACGGCCTGAGCAGCAACAGCGTGGTGGTCACCGTGGTGCCCTGGTGGCAGACCGCCATGCTCTCCGCCACCGCCGTGTTCGCCCTGGGCTTTGTGGTGTGCACGGTGATCTGCGTGGTCTCCATCTGCAAGGACAAGAAGCGCACCGCTGTACAGGAGGGTTGAGTTTATGAGTAAAGTAAAGAGTCTGAGCGCAAAGGCCAGTCTCCTGAGCGCGGCATTGAACCTGGTGACCCTGGTCATCTTCTGCATCTACGGCGCCGTGTACGACTACTTCGACACGGTGGTGTTCCTGGCCCTGGCCCTGGGCGTGGTGTGCGCCGTGCTCTACGCCCTGATGGACAACAAGGTGGCCCAGGTGCTCAATCTGGCCGCTGTGTTCTGCGTGTCCTTCGGCGTGGGCCTGTTCTTCCTCAACAGCTACCCCGTCTGGGCCGACCGGCTCAACAACATCACCATGTACGGCTCCCGGGGCACCCTGTTCCCCGTCATCTCCATCATGATCCTGTGCTTTGTCACCGTGATCATCGAGATCATCTCCTGCTTCACCAGAAAGGAGAGAAACTGACCATGAAAAAGCGCAAGCTTCTCCTGGGCCTGCTGGCAGGCCTGCTGTGCGTGAGCTGCACCGCCTGCGGCTCCTCCCTGGCGGAGAACACCGAGACCTACTTCTCCACCACCTCCGCCATCCTGAAGACCCTGTTCGCCTCCGGCCAGACCGACAAGCCCGCCGCCACCCCCGGCGCGGACAGCGACGCCGTCCAGCTGGACGCCCCCACCGACTTCACCGTGAGCGAAGACGGCAGCTACTCCTTCACCGGCGTGGACAACGCGGAGTACTACCTCATCTACTTCTGCGCCCCCGACGCCACCTCCGACGACGACACCTTCATCTACACCAGCGACCCCATTGAGGCCAACGACAGCAACACCTACTCCGGCCTCTTCTCCGACGCCTTCCAGTACGCCTTCGGCGACTACCTGGTGAAGGTGTACGCCTTCCCCGACCTGACCGACAACACCCACCGGATGTCCACCGCCGCCACCGCCGAGTACGTCTACACCGGCGACCAGAGCGCCCCTGAGATCAACTACTACTGGAACACCTTTGACGGCACCATGGGTGTGCAGGTGGCCAATCTGGACGCCTACCTGTACGAGGCCTATCCCGACAAGGTGGACGTGACCTTCACCAACACCGCCGACAGCAGCGACACCGTCACCCTGACCATCGACGGGGTCTCCGCCGACAACTTCGGCACCGAGACCGACGCCCTCACCCGGGGCGCCACCTACTCGGTCACCGCCGTGGCCACCAGCACCAACAGCTACGTGCTCAACCCCACGTCGGACACCACCACCGTCAGCGACGGCCTGACCCTGGGGGACAACCATCTCTTTGTGGACGGCTACTCCTACACCGACGGCTTCGCCAACAACATCTTCAACTGGCCCATCATGGCGGAGAACTTTGACCTGGCCAACGGCGGCGAGGCCGGCCACGTGACCAGCCTCCGGGGCGCCACCCCCTTCATGACCACGCCCACCGCCGCCTCCGCCGGCTCCTCCTACACCTACACCCTTCAGGCCGGCAGCTTTGCCGCCGGCACCCTAGAGCTGTACCCCGACGGCACCTTCCTGGCCAATGAGACCGGCGGCGGCCCCGTCAACGCCAGCCACATCGGCGGCACCTGGACCGACAACGGCGACGGCACCGCCACCCTGAACTACGACCACAGCACCCTGGTCATCGAGTGATCCCCTCTCCTCCCTATTATAAAGCCGGACCCCCTCTGCTTCAGGCAGAGGGGGTCCGGCTTTTGCCGTATGGCGGAGCTGTGTTTTTCCCGGAATGTGCCGGGCTATCTCATGGAGAAATAAAAAAAGAAGGGCACGATTTCATCGTGTCCTTCTTTCCTGGAGCGGGTGACGAGGCTCGAACTCGCTACCTCCACCTTGGCAAGGTGGCGCTCTACCAGATGAGCTACACCCGCAAGCGACAGATGCTATTATAGCCGAAGCTCCTCCATCTGTCAACTCTTTTTTTCATTTTTTTCGAATTTATTTTTCCCGCTCTCCGGAGACCACGGACATCAGGGCGCCGCTCCCTCCGGACGGGGAGGCCTCGGCGGTCACCGGCGGCACATCGGTGGGCACGGGGATCAGGGGCACCGGGATGTCGGAGGGCAGGATGGTCTCCTCTGCCGCGGGCTGGAGGCCGCAGCTGGGGAACTCCTCCCGGTCCCACTGGTAGCCCTGCTCCGCCATCTCCGCGTCCTGGAGGGCAAAGCCGTCGGCCCGGGTGGCGTCCACGTGGCGGCTCTCCCCGTCGGACAGGGTGACGATGTTCCAGTACCAGTCGGCGCCGTCCAGGGTGCCGGACACCACGGTGCACTCGATGCCCGTGTACTGGCACAGCAGCTGGTAAGCCAGGGCCATGCCCTCGCTGTCCGCCCGGCCCTCCACCAGGGCGGCGTAGGCGGTGTTGGCCCTGCGGCCGTCCTCGTCCCGCAGGCTGTACTGGGCGGTGCTCCGCAGCAGGTCAAAGAGGGTCCTGGTGCCCGCCTGGTCGGCCTTCACCTCCAGGTGGGCGGCGGCGCTGCTGAGCTGGGACACCAGCTTCTCCTTTTTCTTCTGGAGCAGCTCCGGGTCCTCCGGGTAGCTGAGCTGGATCTCCACAATCCGCACGCCGCCGGGGGCGGTCTCCTCCCCCTCCGGCAGGCCGGGATAGAGGGAAACCGTCACCTCGGGCATGCCCAGGGCGGACTCGGGGGTGTCGTAGTAGGCCTGCCGGACCAGCTCCCGGATGAATTCCTCATCCTCGTTGAAATAGGTCACCCGCAGCACCGCCTCTGCGCCAAAGGACCGCAGGGTGTCCTGGAGCTCCTCCCGGATGGCGCTGGTGCCGGTGACCGAGACGATGCTCTTCACCTGGTCCTGGGTGCGGCGGTAGCTGATGTACACGCTGACCTCGTAGTAGGAGACGATGTAGGAGGTCTGGGGCTTGATATAGCTGACGGCGTAGGCCCCCAGGGGGTACTCCTGGACGGCGTAGAGACAGGCGGCGTCCACATCGGCCTCCACGTCCCCCCGGTCGGGGTCATAGTTGGACAGGTGGACCACCCCGTAGGACATGCCCTGGTCGATGAAGTAGATCACCGCGTCCTCCAGCTGCTGGTAGGTCTCGGCGGTGATCACGTCCCCGTCGGAGGTCGGACCGTCCTCGTGGGGCTGGACCACGGTGTAGTTGTGGTCCAGCATGGAGGCGCAGCCGCACAGCCCCAGGGCCAGCAGCAGGGCCAGGACCGCAATCAGTGCACGCTTCAAGGCCGCAGCCTCCTTTCCCGTTTCAATGCCGCTCAGTGGAGCAGCTGGTTTTCCCCGTCCACCGCCTCCATGGTGGTGCCGGTGCTGAAGTAGTAGGACAGGATCTCGGCGGCGATGCCCGCCAGGTCGGTGCCGCTGCCGCCGTGCTCCACCACCACGGAGACGGCGATCTCCGGGTTTTCGTAGGGCGCGAAGCAGACCAGCACGGCGTTGGACTCGCTGTCCACCTGGCCCACCTGGGCGGTACCCGTCTTGGCGCCCACCTCCACCGGCAGGTCGGCAAAGGCGTTCTTGACGCTGCCCTCGTTGGCCATCAGGTACATGCCGTACTTGACCGCCTCCAGGTTCTCCTGGCTGATGTCCACGCTGTCCAGCAGCTGGGGCTCGTACTCATAGACCACCTCAGAGAAGTCGCTGGACTTGACGTTCTGGAGAATGTGGGCGGAGTACCGGTTGCCGCCGTTGACCAGGGTGGCGACGTAGTTGGCCAGCTGGAGGGGGGTGACCTGGGTGTTGCCCTGGCCGATGGAGGCGGACAGCAGGTCGCCGCCGTACCAGGTGGTGCCCAGGGCCTCGCTGGTGGCGGGGCCGGCCACCCGGCCGCTGTACCCGCCCAGCTCAAAGCCGGTGCTCTCCCCCAGGCCGAACATGGCGGCGTACTGGTCGATCAGGTCAATGCCCAGCCGGTCGCCCAGGGTGAAGAAATAGATATTGCAGGAGTCCTTGATGGCGTGGGCCATGTCCTCCATGCCGTGGCTGCCGCCGTACTGGAGGTAGTACCAGCAGGCGGGATGGTAGTCGCCGTAGGGGTACTTCTCCCCCTCCGGGTACTGGAAGCGGCCGGTGTCCCGGATCTTCTCCGAGGGGGTGGTGAGCCCCTCCTGGAGGGCGGCGGTGCCCACGATCATCTTGAAGGTGGAGCCGGGGGAGTACAGGCCGTAGATGGCCCGGTTGTTAAAGGGCTTGAGGGGGTTGTTGAGGGCCTCGTTGTAGAGGGCCGTGTTGCTGTAAATGGTGGTCAGGTCGTAGGTGGGATAGGAGGCCATGGCCAGCACGCCGCCGGTCATGTCGGTCACCACCACGGCGCCGCCCTCGGTGTACTCCGACTCCAGGCCCTCAATGCCGTTGGCCAGGGCCCGCTCCGCCACCTCCTGGAGGCGGATGTCGATGGTCAGGCTCACGTTGCCCCCCGGCTCGGGCTCCAGCGTCTCGCCGGTCTCGCTGTCGGTAAGCCAGTACTGGGAGACGATCTTGCCGTTTGTATTGGTGTTGGTGGCCCGCTGTCCCGCGGTGCCCTTCAGGTAGGACTCAAAGGCCAGCTCCACGCCGTCCTTGCCCACGGTGTCGTCCATGGCATAGCCGTCGATGTTCTTGTAGTACTCCCACTCGTCGGGGTCCATGCTGCCCACCCGGCCCAGCAGATGGGCGGCGTAGGTGGTGTTGTACTGACGGACCGTGGTGGGCTCGATGGTGACGCCCACCAACCCCTCCTCTTTGACCCGGGAGATAAAGTCGATGTCCACGTCCTGGGCGAACACGTAGGAGGTGCGCAGGAGGTCCAGGGAGCGCATCTTCAGCTCGCACAGCACCCCCACCAGGGCCCGGCCGTCCTCGGGGGAGACGCTGTCGTCCACCTCAAAGAACTCCCGCATCTTGGCCAGCAGGATGTCGGGCCCCTGCGCCGCCGCGTCGGTCCACTTCATCTGCTCCAGAAACTTCTCATACCGGGCCTGGCCCGTCTCGGTGAGGGTGTCGGTGTAGGTAAAGGGCTCGGTCATGGAGATGGGCAGCACCTGGTCGGTCCACTCCACCCCCTCCTCCCGGCAGATCTGCAGCAGAGCGAGCAGATTGGGGTTGCGCTTGGCCTCCTCCCCCATGAGGGAGGTGTCCAGGGTGACCTGGTAGACCGTCTTGTTGGACACCAGCACCCGGCCGTACCGGTCCAGGATCTGGCCCCGGGCGGCCTCCACGGTCTCGGTCTTGGTGATGTTGCGGACGGATTTCTCCCGGTAGTCGGCGCCGTGGACAACCTGGAGGTTGTGGAGCACGGCGGTAAAGACCCCGATGACCAGCACCAGGATCAGGACGACAACACGGAGACGGGCATGGAACTGTCTGGCTTCCAAGGGGTACCTCCTTACAGGCGGCCCGGGACCAAGGGGTTCCCGGGATCAGAACAGGGTTGCGAACTGGGTCCGGCTCCAGACCCAGTGGAAGATGGCGTAGATCAGGGGGGTGAAGACGATGGAGAAGAGGAACTCGGGGACCGCCACCTTCAGCAGGGCGGTCAGGTCGGCCACCTGGAACAGGAGCCGCCACCCCACCCGGAAGAGTTCGATGATAAAGAGCCCGGCGGCGGAGCAGATGATGCTGCCCACCAGGTTCTGCCGCACCAGGTACTGGGCGGTGATGCCCGCGGCAGCGCCCAGCAGGGTGAGGGACAATGTCATGGCGCCGTTGGTGCCGTACACCGCATCGCAGATCACGCCCACGGCCAGGCCGAAGCCCGCGCCGGGGGCGCCCCCCTCCAGCACGGCCACTGTGATGGCCGCCAGGGGCAGCAGGGTGGGCGACACGCCGAAGAGGTGGACCCGGCTGAGGACGTACACCTCCAGAAACCACACGGGTAAAAGGGCCAGGCCGTAGATCAGCCATTTTGTGAGGAAATCACGCTGTGTCATCTGCCCGCCCCCTTACTCCACGATGTCAAAGTCGGTGATGACAAACACCTGCTGCAGGTCGTTCAGGTCGGCGGAGGGGGTGATGATGGCGTACCGGGTCATGCCCGAGTCGTCGGTGTGGACCGTGTCCACGGTGCCCACCAGCAGCCCCGCCGGGTACACGCCGCCCCGGCCGGAGGTGAGCACCTCGTCCCCGGACACCAGCTCGGTGTTCTCGGGCAGGTAGCTCAGCTTCAGCTTGCCCTCCCCCATGAGGGCGAAGTCGCCCTCCAGGATGGCGGCGGTGTCGGTGCGGGCCAGGATGCCGCCCATCTCGGTGTCCGTGTCGATGATGGTGGTGACGGTGGCCCAGTTCAGGCCCACATTGGTGACCACGCCCACCAGGTTGCCGTACTCGTCGATGACGCAGTCCTCGGCGGCGATGCCCATGTTCTCGCCCTTGCTGATGGTGAAGGTGGAGTACCAGTTGGTGGCCTCCACTGCGGTGACCGTGGCCGACTCCAACGTCAGGTCCTTCCGCTGCTCCCGCAGGCCCAGCAGGTTGCGCAGCCGCTCATTCTCCCGGCTGTCCTCCTCGGCCTGGCGGACCTTCTCCTCCATCTCAGAAATCTGGATTTTCAGCTGCTTGTTCTCCTCCACCAGCTGGTCGTACTGGAAGGCGTAGTCGTACACCCCCTCGGCCCAGCCCACAAAGGCGTTGATGCCGTTGCGCACCGGCGTGGTGACAAAGCCCACCGCGTTGGCGATGGGGTTGGCCGTGCCGCCCAGGAGGACGGAGGTCACCAGCGTGATCAGGGCCAGCAGCACCGCAATAATGAGAATCAGCACGCCGTTATGGCGGAAAAAGTCTTTCAAAGCAACCTCCACCCCCGTCAGAGCGGGGCTTTCCAGCAGTTGTGTTTCTGTGCGGGCGTCTTACCCCTGCCGTGCGGCCAGCTTGAGGCAGTCCACCCCGAAGCGGGCGAGCATGCCGCTCAGGCGGCACACCGGCAGGCCCATCACGTTGTAGTAGTCGCCGCTGATGCCCTGGATGAGCAGGGCGCCGTAGCCCTGGATACCGTAGGCCCCGGCCTTGTCCATGGGCTCGCCGGTGGCGATATAGTCCTCGATCTCCCGCTCGCTCAGCTCCCGGAAGGTGACGTCGGTGACCTCGTGGGCGGTCTGCTTCTCCCCGCCCCGGCACACGGTGACGCCGGTGTGCACCTGGTGGCGCACGCCGGAGAGGGCGGAGAGCATCTTGAAGGCGTCCAGCTCGTCGGCGGGCTTGCCCAGCACCGAGCCCTCCAGGGCCACCACCGTGTCGGCGGCGATGACGATGGCGTCCTCCCCCGCCTTGCCGGCCACGGCGGCCGCCTTCTCGGCGGACAGGCGGCGGACCAGCTCCTCGGGGGGCAGGCCGTGGAACGCGCTCTCGTCCACATTGGGGGAAATGGTCTCAAAGTCCCGGATGCCCATCCGCTCCAGCAGCTCTTTCCGCCGGGGGGACTGGGACGCGAGAATGATTTTCATAGTCTGACTCTCCTTTTTACTTTCCCGTGGAGCCGAAGCCGCCCTGGCCCCGCTCCGTCTCGTCCAGGCTGTCGCACACCTCCAGCTGGGCCTGGACCACCGGCATCACCGCCAGCTGGGCGATGCGGTCCCCGGGGGAGACGGTGTAGGGCGTGTCGGACAGGTTGGTCAGGCCCACCCGGATCTCCCCCCGGTAGTCGCTGTCAATGACGCCCACGCCGTTGGAGAGGGTAATTCCGTGCTTGATGCCCAGGCCGGAGCGGGCGAACACCAGGGCCACGTACTCCGCCGAGGGCAGGGCGATGGCGATGCCGGTGGGGATGGACACCAGGGCCCGGGGCGCAACCGTCACCGGCTCGTCCACACAGGCGCACAGGTCCATGGCCGCCGCGCCGGCGCTGGCGTAAAAGGGCGCGGGGATCTCCTTGCCGATCTTGGGGGATACATACTTGATTTTCAGGTTCATATTGCCTCCGGAGGGCTGCCGCCCTCATGTTTTAATAATTCCATTATACCCGGACAGAGGATTCCCTTTACTCCACGTCCCGGTAGTACAGGCCCCGGGTGTACTCGCCGGGGATCCAGTCCCCCGTCCCCCGGTACCGCTGGGCCACCCGGGCGCACTCGTCGGGGGTCTCGGTGGTGAACATGAGCCGCTGGGCCCACAGGCCGATACGCTGGTAGTCCCCCTGCCGGTCGGCCAGGAACAGCTTCTGGCAGTTGAGGATCTCGTTGCGGCAGCCCGGCGCCCTCACCACCGGGAACTGCTTGCCCTTCCGGTCGGTGAGCAGGTTCTGGTTCTGGCAGTTGCAGCGGCCGGACCGGTTCTTGATGACGCAGCTCTCCATGATCATCAGGGGCAGGCGGCCGTAGGTGATGAGCTCGGTGTCCATGGGCTTGGAGATGTCCCGGATCTGGGCCAGCTTCAGCTCAAAGGACAGGGTGGACGACACCAGGCCCATCTTCTTGAGCTCCTTGAGGGCCTGGGCGTTGTACACCTCCAGGCCGTAGTCCCCCCGGAGGGTGAAGCCCAGCTCCCTGGCGATGGGCAGCATGCCCAGGTTGCCCACCAGGGCGTCGGTGATGCCCAGCTTCCTGGCCTTCTCCAGCTGCTTCACCAGCTCGTCCCGCTCCCGGTCCCAGGCCACCCGTGGCAGGGTGACGGCCACCCGGCCCTTGGCCAGCTCCACAGTCTCCGGGTGGGCGTACAGCTCCCCGGCGGGCACGTAGACCAGGGCGGGGTCCTGCTCCATCAGCGCGGCGGTGACCTGCTCGGCCCGGAGGACCGACACGGTCAGCTCGGGGGCCTCCTTGCGGTTGTTGTACCGGACGCCGGCGTGGAACTCCCCGCTGCGCCGCTCCGGCACAGCAGTGCGCTGGTTGGACAGGTCCTCCAGCACCTCACGCCGCATGGCGTTGAGGGCGGACAGGGGCAGGGACAGCCCGTCCTCCACCAGGGTGCGCACCCTGTCGCACCGGTAGGGGGTTCCGCCGGTCTTGGAGAGCTGCTCCTCCACCTGTCCGGCGGTGATGGAGCGGGTGCGGGCGGCCTCGGGGACGGGGCCCTTGACGGTGGCCACCCGTCCGTCGCCGTCCTCCACGCCCACCTGGGCGGGCTCTCCGGGGCGGATCATGGCGTAGAAGGTGACGGGCACCCGGGGGTTCTCCCTCTGGTACATGGCCCGGGCCTGGGCAAAGAGCTCCTTGGGCTCCTTGGTCTCCTGCCGGACGCCGAACATGTCCGGCCCCTGCCTGTCCATATAAAACCCGTCGGTAAAGCCCTGGCGGGAGAAGGCGGCGGTGAGCTGCTCGATCTCCTCCGGCGTGGGCTCCCGGTTCTCCTTGATGGCCCTGGCGTAGATGGAGATGACCACGGCCACGTACTCGGGCCGCTTCATGCGGCCCTCGATCTTCAGGCAGGCCACCCCCATCCGCTTGAGCTCCTGGATGTGGCCGGCCATGGACATGTCCTTGAGGGACAGGGGGTTGCCGTCGGCCTTGCCGTTCCAGCCGTACTTCAGGCGGCAGGGCTGGGCGCACAGACCACGGTTGCCCGACCGGCCCCCGATCATGGAGGACATGAAGCACTGGCCGGAGTAGCACATGCACAGGGCCCCGTGGCCGAAGACCTCGATCTCGATGGGGGAGTTCTGGCAGATGTAGGCGATCTGGTCCCGGGACAGCTCCCGGGAGAGCACCACACGGGTCATGCCCAGGTCGGCGCACAGCTTCACGCCGTCCAGGTTGTGGACGGTCATCTGGGTGGAGGCGTGGACGGGCAGGTCGGGGGAGGCCTGCCGCAGCACCCGCAGCATGCCCAGGTCCTGGACCAGCACTGCGTCCACCCCGATCTCCCCGGCCTCGGCGGCCAGCCGGGCGCCCTCGGGCAGCTCCCGGTCGGTGAGCAGGGTGTTGAGGGTGAGGTACACCTTCACCCCCCGCAGATGGCAGTAAGAAACCGCCGCCGCAAATTCCTCCCGGGAGAAATTCTTCGCGTTGCGGCGGGCGTTGAAGTCACCGTATCCCATGTAGACCGCGTCGGCGCCGGCCTGTACGGCGGCGGTCACCGCCTCCATGGAGCCGGCGGGGGCCAGCAGTTCCAGCATAGCGTCCTCCTTGTCCGTTCTTTTGTGTGCAAATGAAAAGGGCCGCCGGTCCGACGGGATGACCCCGCCGGAGGGCGGCCCCTCTGTGCTTATTTCTTCTGGTTCTGGAGCTTGAAGATCTCCCGCTTGGCCTCGGACAGCTCCATCTTCAGCTTGGTGGCCTCCTCCAGGTACTCCTTGAGCTGGCGGCGCAGGTTCTCGCTGGCCTCCACCTCCTTGAAGTACTCGTCGGCGATGTTGACGGCGGTGAGCACCGCGCCGTCCACCAGAGACACCCGGGCGCCCTCCAGCACCTGCTTCATCTGGGTGTCCACATGCTGCGCCACCTTCTCCACATAGCCCTGGTCCTCGGTGGCCACAAGGGTATATTCCTGTCCGGCGATGGTGACTGTGACGCGGTTTTTCATGGCGACCCCTCCAACTGGATATTATCTCCGCCCGCCCCCAGGGACGGACGTCCGGACCGGCGGAAGCCCCTTCCGCAGGCAGTCTCCCCCTGGCCCGGTTCTGTAAACTTCATGATAAGCAGCAGTTTATTCAACGGATATTATTATAGCATACGCGCCAAGGTTTTTGAATGAATTATTTATAAATTTTCCGTCCCTGTCCCCCTGCTCCAGTGGTGGTTTTTACAGCCGCTCCAGGATGCCCCGGATGAGCCCCGCGTGGGCCTCCTCGTCCCCGGCCAGATCCAGGTAGAGCGTCCTCAGGGCGCTGTCACCGGTGCGCCCGGCGGCGGCGCGGTAGGCCTCCGCCCCGCGCCGCTCCGCCCAGTACCGCGCCCGCAGGGCCGCCATCCAGCCCCCTGCCGGCAGCTCCGGCTCCACAGGCGGCCAGAAACGCACCCCGGACAGCAGGAAATAGGCCGCAGACAGCCGTCCGGCGTGGCGGCGCTCGTCTGCCGCCACACCCATCAGGGTCCGGCCGCTGCCGCCGGGCAGGCGCCGGGCTAGGGCCTGGTAGGTCCGCCAGTCGGACAGCTCGTCGGCGATGAATTCCTGGAGGACTGCCCCGTCCCCGCCGGACTGCTCCGCCGGGACGGGGACCAGTTCGGTCTTCCGCTCCTCCGCGGGCTGGGCGGGGGCCGGAACCGGCGCGCCCTTCTGCCCCTCCATGGCCGGGACGGCAGCGTGCTTTTCCCCCTCCTCCGAGTAGAGGGTGAAGGGACAGTCGGGCCGGTCCTCCGGCATCACCCGCCGCCACACCCGTTCAAATACCTCCCGGTCCGCCCCGCACTGGCCGGGCCCCAGGTTGCTGTGCTCGCTCATTGGGCCTCTCCTCCTGTTATTTCAGAGTTTTCAGACCATACTATGCCCGGGGAGGAAAAATTGCGACCCATTGAACACTTGTATTCCTAGCTAAATAGTGGTATAACTATATCCAGACTTGTCCAAACACTCTAGGCAGGACCGCAGGCATAATTGTGCGGGGTTGCCTCTGTAAAGGAGTCAAACATATATGCTGGAAATTCGCGACCTCTGCTATGAGGTAGACGAGGCCGACCGCACCCTGGGCATCCTCCAGGGCATCAGCCTCACCATTCCCGAGCACAAGTTCGTGGTGGTCACCGGCCCCAACGGCGGCGGCAAGACCACCCTGGCCAAGGCCATCATGGGCATTGTGGAGCCCACCGGCGGCCAGATCCTCTGGAACGGCCAGGACGTGACCCACATGAGCATCACCGACCGGGCCCGGCTGGGCATCAGCTACGGCTTCCAGCAGCCCCCCCGGTTCAAGGGTCTGCGGGTGCGGGACCTGCTGTCCATGGCGGCGGGCAACGACAACATGACCCGGGACGAGGCCTGCCAGTATCTCACCCGGGTGGGCCTGTGCGCCAAGGACTACATCGACCGGGAGGTGGACACCTCCCTCTCCGGCGGCGAGGTCAAGCGCATTGAGATCGCCACCATTCTGGCCCGGAAGTCAGGCCTGATGATCTTCGACGAGCCCGAGGCGGGCATCGACCTGTGGTCCTTCGCCCGGCTGACCGAGACCTTCCGGGACATCCACGACCGGCGGGACGCCACCCTCATCGTCATCTCCCACCAGGAGCGGATCATCGACCTGGCTGACGAGATCATCATGATCTCCGGCGGCAAGATCGCCAAGCAGGGACCCAAGGACCAGATCTTCCCGGAAATTCTGGCCAATACCATCTCCGGATGCAGCTATCTCACTGAGGGGGCGAAGGCATGAATCAGGTAGACATTCAGCTTCTGCGGGAAATCGCGGACCTGGAGCGCACCCCTCAGGGTGCCTACAACATCCGCAAGAACGGCCAGCTGGAGGGGCGCTCCAACTCGGCCAACATCACCATCGACTCCAAGACCGACAAGCCGGGCATTGACATCCACATCGCCCCGGGCACCAAGCACGAGTCGGTCCACATCCCGGTCATCGTCACCCAGACCGGCCTGAAGGACCTGGTGTACAACGACTTCTACATCGGCGAGGACTGCGACGTGGACATTGTGGCCGGCTGCGGCATCCACAATTCCGGCTGCGAGACCGCCGAGCACGACGGCGTCCACACCTTCTATGTGGGTAAGAACGCCCGGGTGCGCTACGTGGAGAAGCACTACGGCGAGGGCGAGGGCACCGGCAAGCGCATCCTCAACCCCCAGACCGTGGTCTACCTGGAGGAGGGTGCCTTCATCCAGCTGGACACCACCCAGATTAGAGGCGTGGACTCCACCAAGCGGGAGACCAAGGTGGTGGTGGGCCCCCGGGCCGAGGCGGTCATCAACGAGAAGCTGCTCACCCACGGCACCCAGACCGCCGAGAGCGACATGGAGATCATCCTGGACGGCGAGGACGCCAGCGGCCGGGTCATCTCCCGCTCGGTGGCCCAGGACAAGTCCCAGCAGGTGTTCTACCCCCGCATGACGGGCAACGCCAAGTGCTTCGGCCATGTCCAGTGCGACTCCATCATCATGGGGGAGGCCAAGATCTCCTCCATCCCCGCCATCTCCGCCAACCACGTGGACGCCCAGCTGATCCACGAGGCGGCCATCGGCCGCATCGCCGGGGACCAGATCACCAAGCTGATGACCCTGGGCCTCACCGAGGAGGAGGCGGAGGAGCGCATCCTCAACGGCTTCCTGCACTAAGTACTTCACGATATGCAAACCGGGTCCCGGCGTATTGCCGGGACCCGGTTTTTTCTCTCTATTTGTCCTCCGGCCCTTTTTTCAGCGCCAGCTGACCGCCGCAGCGGCAGCGGTACCGCTCCGGGTGGAGCACCACGCTGGAGGCCCTGGCCCGTGGAAACTCCGCCCCGCACCGGGTACACACCAGCACGTACTTGGCCTTCTTCTGCTCGGGCAGACCCAGGGCCTCCCAGGTGCCGGTGCGGGAGATGTGGTAGCCCCAGCGCCGGTTCATCCGCTCGGCATAGGTCTGCCACCTGGGCCCGTGGTTGCCGCAGCCCCGGCAGGTGTGGAGCACCTCATGGGCAAGCACCTCACGCACCGCCCCCTCCCCCGCCGGCAGCAGCCGGGCGGAGATCTCGATGATATACCCTTCCGGGACCGGACGGCAGCAGCCCAGCCGGGCCACCGCCCGGGTGTTGAGCCGGACATGGGGATCGATGCGGTCCAGGGGCACCGGCACCAGCGCCTCTCTGGCCTCCCTCACCACCCGGGCCAGCAGGGCGTCCACTTCCTGCTCCTCCATGTCCGTTCCCTCCTTCCAAATATCGGCCCCCATTATACCATGCCCCGCCCGCAAGGAAAAGGCCCTTGCTTTTCCCTCTCCGGGCTGGTATAATCGATCTTGCCAAAGGATGGCGCAGATGCGCCGCCTTACTTGTGCACAGTGTCGAAGAGAAGCGCAGGGTGGCTGAAGGCCGCTTTGCGCCCTTTTTTATGTGAGAGGGGGAGCGGAATGGACGCCCGGGCGCTGTTTGACCTGCTGGCCGACGGGCCGGTGATCGCCGCCGTCAAGGACGGGGACGGCCTGTCCGCCGCCCTGGAGAGCAGCGTGCCGGTGATCTTCCTCCTCTATGGGGACATCCTCACCGTGGGGGATGCCGCCGCCCGGTGCCACGCCGCCGGCAAGGCGGTGTTCGTCCACCTGGACCTGGTGGAGGGGCTGTCGCCAAAGGAGATTTCCGTGGACTTCATCGCCCGGAGCACGGCGGCCGACGGCATCATCTCCACCCGCCCCGCCCTGACCCGCCGGGCCAGGGAGCTGGGCCTGCTGGCGGTACAGCGGATCTTTCTGCTGGACTCCATGGCCCTGCGCAACGTGGAGCGCCACTTCTCCCCCGACGCCGCCGACCTGATCGAGGTGCTGCCGGGGCTGATGCCCAAGATCATCCGCAAAATCTGCGCCACCACCGGCAAGCCGGTCATCGCCGGCGGGCTCATCTCCGACAAGGAGGACGTGACCGGCGCGCTGGGCGCTGGGGCTGTGGCCGTGTCCACCACCAACCCGGCGGTGTGGCGCATGTAGCGCCGCCGCAGGCGATTTAAATCGAATATCTCCCGTTGTTTCATGAGATTGAGAGCGAAACAGGGCCTGTCCCCGGCTGGGGCGGCTTTGTCTCGCTCTTTTTTGTTGCATTAGGAGGGATTATGTTGTACGACGTCATTATCATCGGCTGCGGCATCACCGGCGCGGCGGCAGCCTTCCATCTGTCCAAGTACAAGCTGAGCATCTGTGTGCTGGAGGGGGCCAACGACGTGTCCTGCGGCACCACCAAGGCCAACTCCGCCATTCTCCACGCCGGGTACGACCCGGAGCCGGGCACCCTCATGGCCCGGTTCAACGTGCGGGGCGCGGAGCTGGCGGCTCAGTTGTGCGAGGCGCTGGACGTGCCCTACCGCCGGTGCGGCTCCTTTGTGGCCGCCTTCACGGAGGAGGATGAGCACACCCTGCAAACCCTGCTCCGCCGGGGGCAAGCCAACGGGGTGTCCGGGCTGGAGATCCTCACCGGCGACCAGGCCCGGGTCCTGGAGCCCAACCTGTCCCCCCAGGTGCGGGCCGTACTCCACGCCCCCACCGCCGCCATCTGCTCCCCCTGGGAGTACTGCCTGGCCCTGGCGGAGACGGCGGTGGTCAACGGCGCGGAGCTGAAGCTGGAGCACACCGTCACCGGCCTGGAGCGGATAGAACAGGGCTGGCGGGTGCATACCAACTGGGGGGACGTGGAGGGCCGGTTCGTCCTCAACGCCGCCGGGCTGGGGGCCCAGGCCGTCCACGAGATGGCCGCCCCTCGGGACTTTGTGCTCCGCCCCTCCCGGGGCCAGTACTATCTGCTGGACAAGAGCGAGGGGGACCGGGTGGGCAGGGTCATCTTCCAGTGCCCCGGCCCTCTGGGCAAGGGCGTGCTGGTGACCCCCACCGTCCACGGCAACCTGATGGCGGGCCCCAACGCCGAGCCGGTGGAGGGGGACGACACCGCCACCACCGCCGCCGGGCTGGACTTTGTCCGCCGTACCGCCGCCCGCTCGGTGCCGTCGGTGGCCTTTGGGGCGGTGATCCGCACCTTCGCCGGGGTGCGGGCCGCCACCGACCACAGCGACTTTATCATCCGGGAGGCGGTCCCCGGGTTCTTTGACCTGGCGGGCATCTGCTCCCCCGGCCTCACCGCCGCCCCCGCCATCGCCGAGTACGCCGCCGGGCTGCTGTCCGCCGCCGGGCTGGAACTGGAGGAAAAGCCGGATTTTGTGTGCACCAGGAAGCGCATCCGCTTCAAGGAGCTGCCTCTGGCGGAGAAGGCGGCCCTGGTGGCCGCCTGTCCGGCGTACGGCCGCATTGTGTGCCGGTGCGAGACGGTCACCGAGGGGGAGATTCTGGACTGCTTCCGCCGCCCCATCCCGCCCCGCTCTCTGGACGGGGTAAAGCGCCGGGTGGGGGCCGGGCTGGGCCGGTGCCAGGGCGGCTTCTGCGGCCCGCGAGTGGCCGAGCTGCTGGACCGGGAGCTGGGTCTGGGCGGCAAAAAGCTCTTGCAGGAGAACGCCGGCAGCTGGATGCTGGCCGGGGAGACCAAAGGAGGGATGAGCCATGTATGATCTGATCGTCATCGGCGGCGGGCCCGCCGGTCTGGCCGCCGCCTGGGCCGCCTGGGAGAAGGGCCTGCGGTCCATCCTCCTGGTGGAGCGGGACAGGGAGCTGGGGGGCATTCTGAATCAGTGCATCCACAGCGGCTTCGGCCTCCAGTATTTCAAAGAGGAGCTCACCGGCCCGGAGTACGCCGGGCGGTTTATTAAGCTGCTCTCGGACACCGGCGTGGAGGTTCGGCTGGAGACCATGGCGCTGGAGATCGCCCCCGGCCCGGCGGTCCATATGGTGGGCCCCGGTGGCTACGCTGTGGAGGAGGCCAAGTCTGTGGTGCTGGCCATGGGCTGCCGGGAGCGGACCCGGGGGGCCATCGCCATCCCGGGCACCCGGCCCGCCGGTGTACTCACCGCCGGGGCGGCCCAGCGGTATGTGAATATGGAGGGCTGGCTGCCCGGCAAGCGGGTGGTCATTCTGGGCAGCGGGGACATCGGCCTCATCATGGCCCGGCGCATGACCCTGGAAGGGACGGAAGTGCTGGCCTGCGTGGAGGTCATGCCCTACTCGGGCGGCCTGAACCGGAACATCGTCCAGTGCCTGGAGGACTTCAACATCCCCCTCTACCTGTCCCACACGGTGACCGACATCAAGGGCAGGGACCGGGTGGAGCAGGTGGTGGTGTCCAAAGTGGACGAAAATCGCCGCCCCGTTCCGGGCACTGAGATGGTCTTTGACTGCGACACCCTGCTGCTGTCGGTGGGCCTCATTCCGGAGAACGAGCTGACCCAGCAGGCCGGCATTGAGATGGACCGCCGCACCGGCGGCGCGGTGGTGGAGGAGAACATGGAGACCTCCATGCCCGGCGTGTTTGCCTGCGGCAACGCCGCCCACGTCCACGACCTGGTGGACTTTGTCACCGCCGAGAGCGCCCGGGCCGGTGAGGCCGCAGCCGAGTATGTGCTGTCCGGCGGCGCCTCCGCCGGTGACGCTGTGACCATCACCCCCGGCGATGGGGTAAACTACACGGTGCCCCAGCGGCTGCGGTCGGACCGGGCAAAGGGGGGCTGCGGGGTGTTTTTCCGGGTAAACCGCATCTTGGGGGACAGCCGGATCGTGGTGTCCTCGGTTGGGAAAGAGCTGGCCGCCTTCCCCCGGCGGCACATGGCCCCCGGCGAGATGGAGCGCATCACCCTCTCCCCCGCCCTGCTGTCCCGGGCCGTGGAGGAGCTGACCATATCGGTGGAGGAGGCGACCGGGAGATGAAAAACTTAGTCTGCATCGTGTGCCCCAGGGGCTGCCGCCTGGCGGTGGACGAGGAGCAGGATTACGCCGTCACAGGAAACGGCTGTCCAAGAGGAGCGGAGTATGGTAGAATAGAGCTGACCAACCCCACCCGGGTGGTCACCTCCACGGTGCGCTGCGTGGGCGGCGTCCATCCCCGCTGTCCCGTCAAGACCGACCGGCCCATCCCCAAGGCGCTGGTGCGCTCTGCCGCGGCGGCCCTGGACGGCGTGACGCTGACCGCACCGGCGGCGCTGGGCCAGGTGGTGCTGCCCAATGTATGCGGCACCGGGGCCAATTTCGTCACCACCCGGGCCATCTGACGGACCATCAACTCGACAGGAGGCATCGCCATGGACAAGTATATTCTGGCGCTGGACCAGGGCACCACCAGCTCCCGCGCCATTCTCTTCGACAGCGAGCAGAACATTGTGGGCATCTCCCAGAAGGAATTCACCCAGATCTACCCCCGGGAGGGCTGGGTGGAGCACGACGCCATGGAGATCTGGTCCTCCCAGTACGCGGTGATGATGGAGGTCATCGCCCAGACCGGGGTATCCCCGGCGGACGTGGCGGCCATCGGCATCACCAACCAGCGGGAGACCACCATCCTGTGGGATAAGGCCACCGGGCGGCCCATCCACAACGCCATCGTGTGGCAGTGCCGCCGGACGGCGGAGATCGTGGACAGCCTGCTGGAAAAGGGCCTGGGGGACCACATCCGGGCCGTCACCGGCCTGATCCCGGACGCCTACTTCTCAGGCACCAAGATCAAGTGGATTCTGGACCACGTGGAGGGGGCCAGGGAGAAGGCCGGTCGGGGCGAGATCCTCTTCGGCACGGTGGACAGCTGGCTGCTGTGGAAGCTGACCGGCGGGGCGGTCCACGCCACCGACGTGACCAACGCCTCCCGCACCATGCTCTTTGACATCCGCCGCCTGGACTGGGACGACACCCTGCTCCAGGCCCTGGACATCCCCCGGGCTATGCTGCCGGAGGTGCGCTCCTCCAGCGAGATCTACGGCTATGCCGACATCCAGGGCGCCCGGGTGCCCATCGCGGGCATGGCGGGAGACCAGCAGGCCGCCCTCTTCGGCCAGACCTGCTTCTCCCCCGGCGACGCCAAGAACACCTACGGCACCGGCTGCTTCCTGCTGATGAACACCGGCTCCGCCCCCTGCGAGAGCAAGAACGGCCTGCTCACCACCATCGCCATCGGCCTGGACGGGGGCGTGCAGTACGCCCTGGAGGGCTCGGTATTCGTGGGCGGCGCGGTGATCCAGTGGCTGCGGGACGAGATGCGCTTCTTCACCGAGAGCCGGGACGCGGAGTACTACGCCCAGAAGGTGCCCGACAACGGCGGCGTGTACCTGGTGCCCGCCTTCACCGGCCTGGGGGCCCCCTACTGGGATATGTACGCCCGGGGCTGCATCGTGGGCCTGACCCGGGGCACCCGGCGGGAACACATCATCCGGGCGGCCCAGGAGTCCATCGCCTACCAGGTGGCCGACCTGGTGCGGGCCATGGAGGCGGATACCGGCGTGCCCCTCACCCAGCTGAAGGCGGACGGCGGCGCCAGCCGGGACCGGTTCCTCATGCAGTTCCAGGCGGACATTCTGGACCGGCAGGTCCGCCGGCCCATGATCCGGGAGACCACCGCCCTGGGGGCGGCCTATCTGGCCGGTCTGGCCGTGGGCGTGTGGAGGGACCGGGAGGAGATCACCCACCTCTGGGCCTGCGACACCACCTACACCCCCGACATGGACCCGGCCCGCCGCGCCGCCCTCATGGAGGACTGGCACCGGGCGGTGAGCCGCAGCCGGGGCTGGGCCTGCGGCGTGTAAGACCCCGTCTGACAGGGCCGCGCCCGCTCTCCCCCACATATTCTCCAGGTCCCGGGCGCTTTGCCCGGGACCTGCGCCATTTTTCCCCTTGTTCTCCCCCTCCTTTTGGAGTAAAATGGAAAAGGCAAGCTACAGGAGGCTGATGTTTCATGCGGGAAATCGATACATATTCCTACCGCTGCGGCGTGATGGACTGTTTTTGTGAGATGGTGCGGGCGGGAGTCAAGGCCCTGGCCCTGAGCCACCCGGTGGACAGCCGGGCGGAGTGGGAGGAGCTGGGCCCCTTTGCCGCTAAGATCGCGGCACAGTACGGCGTGAAGTGCTACCCGGAGGCCGAGCCGCTGGTGACCGACCTCTTTCCCCTCTCCGCCACCTGCGGGAAGTTCCTCTACCTGTTCTACCGGGCGGACCACGTGCTGGAGGAGTACCTGCGCCTCAAGGAGCGCAAGGCGTCCATGGTGGCGGGCCGGGCCTATTTCGGCGGCAACCGGACCCAGATCGCCCGGGAGTACGGCCGCCTGCTCTCCTACTCCCCCGAGACCGTCCGGGCCCTGCTGGAGGCCAACCGGGACCGGGAGCGGGTGTGATTTCCGCCGGTCCGGAAGACGGGCAATTTATTTCTGTTGACAACCTTACGGTTGAATGCTATCATATAGCGTGATCTTCTCTATGCACGACCTGAACTCACATTTTTGTAAGTCATCGTCTGCTCACTGGATGATGATAAACGGAAATGTGGGTTTTCTTTTTGCGCAGAGATCAAATCTTTTGAGGAGGTACCAGCATGTATCACGGTACTGTAAAGTGGTTCAATGAGACCAAGGGCTTCGGCTTCATCTCCAACGACGACGGCAGCGGCGACGTGTTCGTCCACTTCTCCGCCATCCTGGTGGACGGCTTCAAGACCCTCGCCGAGGGCCAGAAGGTGACCTACGACACCGAGCCCGATCCCAAGGACACCGGCAAGCTCCGCGCTGTCAACGTCCGTCCTCTCTAATCTGAGGGTATCAAAAGCCCCCGCCGCGCTGTGCGCGGCGGGGGCTTTTTTACGCTGTCACCCCCGGCGGCGCACGGACATATGCTGTACCGTGAGGCGGAGGCGGCGCCGCCGTCCCCGCCCCGCCAAATCTGTTTTGGGGGATACTCATATGTGCAATTGTTCCAACCGCCGCTGCTGTTGCTGCTGCGGGTGCTCCTGCGGCTGTTCCTGCGGGAACGGCGGCGCCGTCACCCTTCCCTCCTTCCCCGACCGTCCCGTGTGGGACTCCGACTCCTCCGGGGACAGCTACCCGGTCTATGTGGCCATGCCGGCCTTTATGACCCGGGGCTCCGCCAACCTGCAGGCCGCCGTGGAGCTGGATTCCGGCTCCTCCTGCCCCTGCCGGGGCTGAACGCCCACGCCGCCCTCCGGCGGCGTACTTACCGCCACAGAGTTCCCCCACCCCCGCCCCGGCTCCCGCCGGGGCGGGCTTTTATTGTCTTTTTACATAGGAAAGGGGGGACGTTCCCAAGAACGTCCCCCCTTTCCCGCGGTACTCTGGTCAGCCGCCCTGCTTCTGCATGCGCGAGAGCACCAGGGCCGCCTGCTCCCTGGTCAGGGCCGTCCTGGGGGCCGTGCCGTCGAACACGCCGCCGGCCTTGGCCGCCTTCCAGGCCTCCTCCGCCCAGGTGCTGACGGGCTGGGCCGCCTGCTCGGCCTGCCACGCCTCCATGGCGGCGCGGAACATCTGGTTGAATGTCTCCTGGGTCATCTCCTCTTCCCCTCCCTTCATCTCTCTGGCTACGTCGGCGCGGAACTGGTCCATATCCTTGCCGTGCTTGGGGAACCAGTGGCTCACGTCGGCGTGGTTGGAGGCGATGCCCAGAGCGCAGCCCTCCGAGTGGTCCACCACCACCCCCGGCTCCAGCGGGTCCAGCCCGTACCGGGCGCAGAGCATGGCGGTCAGCTCCACGGCGCCCCGGTACACCGCGTCAAAATAAGCGGCGTTCTTCTCCGCATCGTAGCCGATCATGGTGCCGCCCTGGTAGGTGTGACCGGCGGGCTCCAGGATCTCAAAGCTGATATGGGTGTTGTTGGCGGACACGCCGCCCCCCTTGGGCACGCCTGCGTGCCAGCCCCGCCAGTTCCAGGGCAGGGTCTGGATGACCCCATCCTTGTACACAAAGGCGTGGGCACAGGCCTCCAGACCCGGCTTGTTCCAGTTTTTCAGGAACACCTCCGGGTCGGGCTGTGCCACGCCGGTGGAGTGGACCATGACCCCCTTGGGGGTGATGGTGCGCCCCGCTTTCCAGCAGTCGCTGCCGGTGAGAATGCGTTCGGTCAGATTCATGTGCTTCCCTCCCCTCCAGACTATGCGGTTCCGGCCCGGTCTGTGGCATGTCCCCGTACACCTGGGGAAAAATCCAGGGCTTGCAGGCGCTCCCGGCCTGCATTATAATAATGGGCAGGGTACAACGTGAATTTCCGCCCGGGAGGCGGACCACAGGGAGGACAACATGGAGAAACGGCATTTCTCGTCCATCGGGGAGGACATCTCCCTGCTGGGCTATGGCTGCATGCGCTTTCCCACCCGCAAGAGCGACGGTATGATCGCTGTCCGGGAGAGCCGCCGCCTGCTGGAGCGGGCCCACGAGGCGGGTGTCAACTACTTTGACACGGCCTGGAACTACCACAAGGGGGAGAGCGAGCCCTTCCTGGGGCAGCTGCTGGCCAAATGGGACCGGAGGAGCTTTCACCTGGCCACCAAGCTGCCCACCTGGCTGGCCAAGTCCGCCTCCGACGCGGAGGATATCTTTACCCGCCAGCTCCAGCGCTGCCGGGTGGACTACTTCGATTTCTACCTGGCCCACAGCATCACCGCCGAGCACTACGCCACCTTCCAGGCCTCCGGGGCCTACCAGGTACTCTCCCACGAGAAGGCCCGGGGCCGCATCCGCCGGCTGGGCTTCTCCTTCCACGACCGGCCCGAGCTGCTGGAGCGCATTCTGGACGACCACCAGTGGGACTTTGTCCAGCTCCAGCTCAACTACCTGGACTGGGACCTGCAAAACGCCAAGCGCCAGTATGAGATCGTCACGGAGCGGGGCCTGCCCGTCATCGTGATGGAGCCGGTGCGGGGCGGGGCCCTGGCCAATCTGACCCCCGCGGCTCGGGCCGTGCTGGAGGAGGCCGCCCCGGGGAAGAGCGCCGCCTCCTGGGCCCTGCGGTACGCCGCCTCCCTGCCCGGGGTGATGACCGTGCTCTCCGGCATGTCGGCCATGGAGCAGGTGGAGGACAACATCGCCACCATGTCCCCCTTCCAGCCCCTCTCGGAGGAGGAGCGGGCCGTGCTGGCCAGGGCGGTGGAGGTGTACCGCTCCGCCGGCACCATCCCCTGCACCGGCTGCCGGTACTGCACCGACTGCCCCAGACATGTGGACATTCCCCGCATCTTCGCCATCTACAACCAGTTCTGCGTGGACGGCAAAAAGAGCTCCTTTGACAACACCTGGGACCTGATCCCCGAGTCCATGCGGCCCGACCAGTGCGTCCGCTGCGGCCAGTGCGTGGACCGCTGCCCCCAGCACATCCCCATTCCCGACCGGATCGCGGAGGTGGCCGCCGCTGCCGCCGAGGCCGCAAAGGGCTGAGGTTTTCCACCCTTCGGACGTATTCTGTGGACAAAAAAGCAGGATGCCCGGCGCACTGTGCGCGCCGGGCATCCTGCTTTTGATTTGGAAGAGAGAGGAATAGAAGAGGGAGAAATGAAAAACTAGCTTTTTATATGGAAACACGGGGAGCCGTGCTGTCTCTGGTCCGCCACAACAGCCCGAGGCGGTATCGGTGGATTTCCTTTGCTGTGACTATAGGATAGCACTGGGACAGAGGCAATTGTTGGACGGATTTTAAATAAGATATGAAGATTATGTAAACACCCTGATTTTGTTCCCCCCTCCCCGGCGCAGACGCGACATTTGTCTTGACTGCCTCCGGCCGGTCGTTTATACTGATTAAGTCGGAGGTCAAGCGGCCTCCCTGGGGCCCAGAAGGGCCCCGCTCACAGTCTTTTTTCCTCTCCCCGGCCCAGCGTGCGGCAGAGCGCCGCGCAGGATGTCAGAAGGCATGCCCCATTGCGGGTGTGTCTTTTTTTGTTGCCCCGGGGGAGGATATTCTTTCCTCAGGAGGATATTTATGACCCTTCAGGACTTTTTCCGGGAGAATCCCAGGGCCGCCCTGGCCTTTTCCGGCGGGGTGGACTCGGCCTATCTCCTCTGGGCGGCCAGGGAGTGGGCCCAGGACGTGAAGGCCTACTATGTCCACTCTCCCTTCCAGCCCGCCTTTGAGCTCTCCGACGCCAAGCGGCTGGCGGAGGAGCTGCGCATGCCCATGGCGGTGCTGGAGGCCGACGTGCTGTCGGTGCCCGGCGCGGCGGCCAACGGCCCAGACCGGTGCTACCACTGCAAGACCGCCCTGTTCACCCTGCTGAAGGGGGCGGCCCTGGCCGACGGGTACACTCTGCTCATGGACGGCACCAACGCCTCGGACGACGCCGGCGACCGGCCCGGCATGCGGGCGCTGGCCGAGCTGGCGGTCCGCTCCCCCCTGCGGGAGTGCGGCATCACCAAGGCTGAGGTACGGCAGCGCTCCAGAGAGGCGGGGCTGTTCACCTGGGACAAGCCCGCCTATGCCTGTCTGGCCACCCGGGTACCCACGGGCACGGCCATCACCCGGGAGGCCCTAACGGCGGTGGAGGGGGCGGAAAGCGCCCTGGCCGCCCTGGGATACCGGGATTTCCGGGTGCGGCTGTTCCACGGCGCGGCCCGGCTCCAGCTGACGGAGCGGGACTTTGCCCGGGCGGCGGGCGAGCGGGCGGCGGTCAAAGCCGCCCTCTCCCCCTGGTTTGAGACGGTGCTGCTGGACTGCGATACACGGACGGGAGGCTGACGGATATGGACAATAAACGAGAGATTCTCTCCCTGCTCCGGTCGGTGGCGGCGGGGGAGGCCACCCCCGAGGAGGCCCTGCTGGAGCTGAAGCTGTCCCCCTTCGCGGATTTGGGGTACGCCAAGGTGGATTACCACCGTTCGGTGCGCCAGGGCAACGCGGAGGTGATCTACGGCGCGGGCAAGACGCCGGAGCAGATCGCCGGTATTGTGGCGGCCATGCACAGCCGGGGCTGCGGCAACATCCTCATCACCCGTATGGGCCCGGAGGCGGCGGAGTTCGTGAGTCGGACGGCAGAGCTGGACTACCACGCCGACGCCAGGCTGGCGGTGGCCTGGCCCCGGACGGACACCCCCTCCCTGGGCCACATTGTGGTGGCCACCGGGGGCACCAGCGACCTGCCGGTGGCCGAGGAGGCCGCCCTCACCGCCGAGGCCATGGGCAACCGGGTCACCCGGCTGTACGACGTGGGGGTGTCCGGGCTCCACCGGCTGCTGTCCAGGCTGGACGTGCTCATGTCCGCCCGGTGCGTGGTGGCGGTGGCGGGCATGGAGGGGGCCCTGGCCAGCGTGGTGGGCGGCCTGGTGGACTGCCCGGTCATCGCCGTGCCCACCAGCGTGGGGTACGGCGCCTCCTTCCACGGCCTGTCCGCCCTGCTGTCCATGCTCAACTCCTGCGCCTCCGGCTCCGCCGTGGTCAACATCGACAACGGCTTCGGCGCCGGGTATCTGGCCAGCATGATCAATCAGATGGAGGGCCTGCCCTCCCAAGACCAACACAAGGAGGCTTCACCGCTGTGAAGATTCTGTACCTGGAGTGCAATATGGGCGCCGCCGGCGACATGCTCATGTCCGCCCTCTACGAGCTGCTGCCCGACAAGGCGGCCTTTGTCAGCACCATGAACTCCCTGGGTCTGCCCGGGGTGTCCCTCTCCCCCCTGTCCGCCAAGACCTGCGGCATCGCAGGTACCCGGATGGAGGTGACTGTGGGCGGTGAGGAGGAGGAATCCCACGACATGCCCATGGCCGCCGCTGAGGGGCATATCCACGTCCATCCCCACGGCCATGACCACCATGGCCACGACCACTGTCACCCGGAGGACCCCCACTGTCCCGGCCACGACCACTGCCACGAGCACCACCATGAGCATGACCACGAGCACGACCATGAGCACGGCCACGGCCATCACCACCATCACCACGCCTCTCCCGGCCACATCGCTTCTCTCATCGGCGGCCTGCCCCTGCCCGAGGAGGTGAAGGCCCACGCCCAGGCGGTGTACGATTCCATTGCCGCCGCCGAGACCAAAGCCCACGGCTGCCCGGTGGAGGAGGTCCACTTCCACGAGGTGGGGGCCCTGGACGCGGTGGCCGACGTGGTGGGCGTGTGCTACGCCATGTATCTGCTCTCCCCGGACAAGATCGTGGCCTCCCCGGTCCACGTGGGCAGCGGCTTTGTCCGGTGCGCCCACGGGGTGGTGCCGGTGCCCGCCCCCGCCACCGCCTTCCTGCTGGAGGGGGTGCCCTCCTACGGCGGAGAGGTGCAGGGGGAGCTGTGCACCCCCACCGGGGCCGCCCTGGTGGCCCACTTTGCCCAGGCGTTCGGCCCCATGCCCGTCATGACCACCCGCGCAATCGGGTACGGCGTGGGCAAGAAGGAGTTTGACCGGGCCAACTGTGTCCGGGCCTTCTGGGGCGAGACGGCGGACGCCGCCAACGGGGAGATCGCCGAGCTGGTGTGCAATGTGGACGACATGACCCCCGAGGCCCTGTCCTACGCCTGCGCCCGGCTGCTGGAGGCGGGGGCGCTGGACGTGTACGCCACCCCCGGCGTGATGAAAAAGGGCCGTCCCGGCCATGTGATTACCGTGCTGTGCGACCCGGCCATGGAGGACCAGCTGGCCCTGGCTGTCCTGCGGGAGACGTCCACCAACGGCCTGCGGGCCCGCCGGTGGGGCAAGTACTTTCTCACCCCCGGCCACGAGACGGCGGACACCCCCTTCGGCCCCATCCGCATCAAGACGGCCCAGGGCTGGGGCATTGCCCACCGGAAGCCGGAGTTTGACGACGTGGCCGCCGCGGCCCGCCGGGCGGGGGTCCCCTTCGCCCAGGTGTGGGAGGCGGCCCTGACCGGAACAAAAAAGGAGGAATCTTCCCATGAATGAGGCACTCTGGAACAAATGCGCGGAATTTCACGGCCACAAGTGCCCCGGCCTGGCCACCGGCTTCCGGGTGGCCACCGAGGCCATGGCAAAGCTGGGCCTGGACGCCCCGGAGGCCGACGAGGAGCTGGTGTGCGTCACCGAGAACGACACCTGCGCCGTGGACGCGGTGCAGGTCATCACCGGCTGTACCATGGGCAAGGGCAATCTCATCTACCGGGGCACCGGCAAGATGGTCTTCACCTTCTACTGCCGCAAGAGCGGCAGGGGCCTGCGGGTGGCGGTGAAGCCCGGGGACCGGACTATGGACCGGCCCGCCCGGCAGAACTGGCTCCTCACCGCCCCGGTGGAGGAGGTGCTCTCTTTCTCGGAGCCCACCCGGCCGGTGCCTGAGAAGGCCCGCATCTTCGGCAACGTGACCTGCGCCCAGTGCGGCGAGACCATCCCCGAGCACAAGGCCCGGCTCCACCAGGGCCAGCTGCTCTGCCTGGACTGCTTCCAGCCCTACGACCGGGGCTGGTGACCCGTCCGGCAAACGGCGGAAGCCGTCTGCCGGAGAAAGGATGCAGCCCCATCTTCAAAGCCTCTGACCTTCCAGACACTGCAAAGGAGTTTTCCCATGAAAAAGCAAACCCGTCTCACCGCCCTGCTGCTCTCCCTGCTGCTCCTGGCCGGATGCGCCGCCGCGCCCACCGCCACCTCTCCCTCCCCGTCCGCTTCTCCGGAGCAGACCGCCGGAACAGGCGGCACCCGCACCATCACCGACGCCGCCGGGCGGCAGGTGGAGATCCCCGAGACCGTGTCCTCCGTGGTGTGCGTGGGGGTGTGCACCCTGCGGTACACCACCTACCTCCAGGCCCAGAACCTGGCGGTGGGGGTGGAGAGCGACGAGGTGGGAGCGCCCATCACCAAGCCCTTCAGCTACTTCAATCAGGACCTGTTCGCCTCCCTGCCCGTCACCGGCAACAACGGCGAGACCTATGACGAGGAGATCCTGAAGGCCGATCCCGACGTGATCGTGGCCAACACCGACGCCGACAGCGCCCAGGCCCTCCAGGACAAGACGGGCATCCCGGTGGTGGTGGTGCCCCTCAACGAGGGCATGTTCGACGACAACGTGTTCCAGATCCTCTCCATCCTGGGGGAGGTGTACCACAGGGAGGACCGGGCGGAGGAGCTGGCGTCCTACCTGAAGGGCATCCAGGCCGACCTGGCCGACCGCACCGCCGGTGTGGCCGACGCGGACAAGCCCACGGTGTACGTGTCCGGCGTGTCCTTCAAGGGCTCCCACGGCTTTGAGGGCACCGAGGCGGGGTACGCCCCTCTGGCGGCCATCAGCGGGGTGAACCTGGCCGACACCACCGGCCAGACCGGCGCCTTCAGCCTGGACCCGGAGCAGGTGCTCACCTGGGACCCGGACGTGATCTTTGTGGACTTCAACGGCCTGTCTCTCATCAACGAGGACTACGCCTCCAACCCGGACTTCTACAACAGCCTGACCGCTGTGAAAGAGGGCCGGGTGTACAGCCAGATCTCCTTCCGGTACAGCGCCACCAACACCGAGCTGGCCCTGGCCGACGCCTACTACATGGGCAAGGTGCTCTATCCGGAGCAGTTTGCCGACGTGGACATTGCCGCCAAGTTCGACGAGATCTTTCAGACCATGCTGGGGGTGGAGGACGCCTACGCCCAGTACCAGGCGGCGGGCTACCAATTCAAGGAGATGACCCTGGGTGGCTAAGGGCGCGGACGCGGTGCGCCTGAGCGCGCCGGAGGCCTACTCCCGCCACCGGGCCAGAAATATCGGCGTCCTGCTGGCCCTGTGCGCCGTGCTGCTGGCGGCGGCCCTGCTGTCCCTCCGGGCCGGGTCCTACAACACGCCGGTGCTGGAACTCATCAAGGGCATCGCAGGCCGGGCGGAGGACAACAGCGTCAACATCGTGGTGCGCAACATGCGCCTGCCCCGGATCTGCACCGCCATTCTGGGCGGCGCGGGGCTGGGTGTGGCGGGCGTGGTGCTTCAGTCGGTGCTGCGCAACCCCCTGGCCTCCTCCAGCACCCTGGGCATCTCCCAGGGCGCCGGATTCGGCGCCGCCTTCGCCATCATCGTGCTGGGCGCCGGGCTCCAGGCCGGGGGCGGCGTCACCTTCTCCAACCCGGCCCTCATCGGCCTGTGCGCCTTCGGCGGCAGCATTGCCGTGTCGGTGCTCATTCTGGCCCTGTCCCGCCTGCGTCAGATCACCCCCGAGGCCATGGTGCTCTCCGGCGTGGCCCTCAGCTCCCTGTTCTCCGGGGCCACCACCCTGCTGCAATATTTTGCCGACGAGGTACAGCTCACCTCCCTGGTGTTCTGGACCTTCGGCGACCTGGGCCGCACCGGCTGGAGCGAGGTGGGCATCATGGCGGCGGTAGTGGCCGCCGCCGGGCTGTACTTCTTCTGCAACCGCTGGAACTACAACGCCCTGGAGAGCGGCGAGCAGACCGCCGTCAGCCTGGGGGTGAACGTGAGCCGCCTGCGCCTGGTCAACGTGCTCGTCTGCTCGGTGGTGGCGGCGGTGGTGGTGTCCTACGTGGGCATCATCAACTTCATCGGCCTGGTGGCCCCCCACATGGTCCGCCGCTTCCTGGGCAACAACTACTGCTATCTCATCCCCGGCTCCGCCCTCATGGGGGCCGTGCTGCTGCTGCTGGGGGACCTGGTGGCCCGGAACGTGGTGGCCCCGGTGGTGCTGCCCATCGGCGCCATCACCTCCTTCCTGGGGGCTCCCCTGTTTCTCTACCTGCTGTTCAAAGGACGGAACCGCTCATGATGACTGTGGAACATCTGAATTTCTCCTACCGCTGCGGCCGGCAGATTCTCCATGACGTGTCCTTTGAGGCCCGGAGCGGGGAGTGCCTGGCCATTCTGGGCAACAACGGCGCGGGCAAGAGCACCCTGCTCAAGTGCTTCAGCCACATCTTAAAGCCCCGGTCCGGTTCGGTGAAGGTGGACGGGACGGAGCTGCTCACCATGTCCCACGCCGAGATGGCCAAAAACGTGGCCTTTGTGGCCCAGAATCCCCCGGCCAGCCACCTGACGGTGTACGACATGCTGCTGCTGGGCCGCAAGCCCTACATGAAGTGGGGGGCCTCGGCGGAGGACTACCGCCTGGTGGACCAGATGCTCTCCGCCCTGGGGCTGGAGGACATGGCTGTCCGGCCCATGGACCGGCTCTCCGGCGGCGAGCAGCAGAAGATCATGCTGGCCCGGGCCCTGGTGCAGCAGCCCAGGGTGCTGCTGCTGGACGAGCCCACCAGCAATCTGGACCTGCACAACCAGTACGAGGTGCTCTCCCTGGTGCAGAAGCTGTGCCGGGAGCGGAACATCGCCGCCGTCATGGTCATCCACGACCTGAACCTGGCCCTGCGGTACTGCGACCGCTTTCTCCTGCTCCACAACGGCGGCGTCCACGCCTTCGGGGACGCGTCGGTAGTCAGCGAGGAGAACATCCGGGACGTGTATAACGTCAATGCCCGGGTCTGCCGGGTGGACGGCATCCCGGTGGTGGTGCCGGTGTGCTGAATACGCAAAAACGCCCCTGCGCCGCTGGGCGCAGGGGCGTTTTCTGTCTTGTCAGTTCCGCCGCCGGCCCAGGAAGCGGAGCAGGTAGAGGAACAGGTTGATGAAGTCCAGGTAGAGCTGGAGGGCGGCAAAGATGGAGGCCTTGGCCGCCATCTCGGGGTCATGGCCGTAGTAGGCGTGGAGGGCCTTGATCTTCTGGGTATCGTAGGCGGTGAAGCCCAGGAACACGGCGATGCCGATGAGGCAGTAGATCCGGTCCAGGGCCTGGAGGCCGGGGATGAACATGGAGATGAGGCCGAAGAGCACCAGGAAGATGAGCCCGCCCATCAGCACGGTGCGGATGCGGGACAGGTCGGCCTTGGTGACATAGCCGAAGACGGCCATGGCGCCGAAGTACAGGGCGGTGACGCCGAACACCAGCACCAGGCTGGCCACGTCAAAGATGATAAAATAGACCGAGAAGGTCACGCCGGTGAGGGCGGCGTAGGCGAAGAACAGGAACCGGGCCGCCGGGACGGACAGGCTGTTGACCCGGGCCGCCAGCACCAGGACCACCACGATCTGGGCCACAGCCAGGCCGATATAGGTGAAGGAGTTGAACAGGAGCCGGAAGCTGAAGCCGGTGATATACCCGGCCAGGGCCACGCCAAAGGTGACCGCCAGACCGGCGAACATCCAGAGGAAGGTGCGGGCGGTGTACCGGCCCACGGTCTCCACCATGCCGTAGCCGCCGTATCCCTCCTGGGTATAGTAGTTGTTTTCGTACACGGAGCATTCTCCTCTCCCCGTGGGAAAATTTCCCCCTGCGCGGCGCTCTGCCGGCGGGAGAGCACGGGATTCTGGCGTTAGTATACACGGTTTCCCCCTAAAAGAAAAGTGCCATTGGGGGAAAACTGTCCCCGCGTCAGACGCCGAACCGGCCGATGAGCCCAAGCAGGATGATGACCACGCCGGTCAGGTGCATGTACAGCGCCATTCTGGGGTTTCTGGCGCGCTCGGGCCACACCGGGTGGATGACAAACAGGAAGCCGTACATGATACAGCCCACGTTGGCGCACGCCGGTATTTTCGTGGCGGAGGCGCACGCAAAGCCGGCCAGCAGGATGGCCACGCCCAGGATGAGCTGATTTTTAAAGGTGAGTTTTTCCATTTTTCCGTCTCCTTTCCGTGTGAAAAGCGGTCTTTCTCCACTCCCTTTATACCATATCTATGCCCATATGGCAACGGCGCCGCTGTTTTCTCCATTTTGCCGCGTTGACTTTCTCGATATTCGAGTTATAATGGAGTTGGAGAAAACTCGATAATCGAGAAAGAAGGGAGACGCCATGCCCCGGGAGAAATTCAAGACCCTCACCGAGCAGATGTTTTACATTCTGCTCTGCCTGCGCCGGGAGCGCCGCGGGTCGGACATTCTGGAGGCGGTGCGGGCCCTGACCGAGGGCCGGGTGACCATCGGCTCGGGCACCCTGTACGACCTGCTGGAGCAGTTCCTGGCGGCGGGGGTGATTCAGGAGACCGAGGCGGCCGGCCGCCGCCGCAGCTACCTCATCACGGACAAGGGCCGGGAGATGCTGGACCGGGAATACCGGCGGCTCCGGAGCCAGACGGAGGACTATGACCGTGTTTTGAGAGAGGAGGCACAGGAATGAGCGAGACCAGACGCTGTTTTACCACCCTCTCCTTTTACGACCAAAAGGGGATTGAGAAGAAACTGGAGCAGATGGCCGCCCAGGGCTGGATGATCGAGCAGCCCGGCGGGCTGCTCTGGAGCTACCGGAAAATCCGGCCCCAGCGGCTGCGGTTTGCGGTGACCTACTTCCCCGACGCCTCGGAGTTTGACCCCAGCCCCAGCCAGCGGCAGCTGATAAAGGAGGACTTCTGTGCCCAGGACGGCTGGAAGCTGGCGGCCCGGTGGGACGCCATGCAGATTTTTTACACCGACCGGGCGGACGCCGTGCCCATCGACACAGACCCGGTGGCCCAGGTGGAGACCATCCACCGCACCATGTCCAAGCGGGTGCTCACCGCTCAGCTCCTGTCCCTGGCCCTCTACCTGTTTATTCTGGTGTCCCAGCTCCGTCAGCTGTGGCGGAACCCGGTGGATTACCTGTCCACTCCGTCCTATATGTTCTCCCTTCCCTTGTGGCTGCTGCTGGTGGTGTTCCCCGTCTACGAGCTGATCCACTACTTTCTCTGGCACCGGCGGGCAAAGCGGGCCGCGGAGCAGGGCGTTTTCCTGCCCGTCCACTCCAATCAGCCGTTGGGCTGGTGCCTGCTGACTGTGGCCGTCCTGCTCCTGATTCTCTCCCTGTCCGGCTCTGTCCGCAAGTTTTTGTTCCTGGCGGTGTGGCTGGCGGTCATCGTGGCGGTGGGTCTGCTGGGCCGCCGCCTGTCCAGATGGCTGAAAAAGCGGGGCGTCTCCCGCAGGGTCAATCAGGCGGCCACCATGGGCTGTATTCTGCTGCTGACCGTGGTGGGGCTGGCCGGTATCACCGCCGGCATTCTCACCGGCCTGCTCTCCTTTGGTGACAGCTGCCAGCCCGTGGGCAGCTACCAGTGGGGCAATATTACCTTGGACATCTACGACGACCCCATACCCCTGACAGTAGAGGACCTAGTGGAGACAGACACCCAGTACTCCAAGGAGGCCGACTGTCAGGAGACCTTCCTTCTCTCCCGGTGTGAATACGAGCAGCGGCCTCTCTTCAACCAGGAGGAGCGGGACTACCAGCTCAGCTACACCGTCACCGATGTCAAGCTGCCCTTCCTCCATGATCTCGTCGTGCAGAGCCTGCTGGAGGAGCATCAGGATGAGATCATCGACGACTATGTGTTTGTGGACCACTACGAGCCCATAGACGCCGCCCTCTGGGGCGCTCAGGCGGCCTATCAGGTCTACCGGGACGACGGTCCTCGGGATACCTACCTCATCTGCTGGGAGAGCCGCATGGTGGAGCTCACCTTTTACTGGACCCCCACCCCGGAGCAGATCCGCACCGCAGCAGAGCTGTTGGGCGGCTGATATGTCCCTGTAAGCAAAAAAGCACCTGAAGCCGTAGCTTCAGGTGCTGTTACTGGCGGTCGTCCGCCGAGCACGCCAACTCCTGTCTGCTTTCTGAAAACAAAAACAGCCACGTTGTTTGACGTGGCTGTTTTGCAGCGGAGACAGTAGAACTCAAATCTGCGGCCTGACCCGTTGGAGGCGGTCGCCCGCCGAACTTGCTGGCCCTTGTCCTTTTTCAGAAAAATAAATTTCAAAAAAACAAAAACACCTGAAACCTTTCGGTTTCAGGTGTTTTTGTGGTGGAGACAACAGAACTCGAATCTGTGACCTTCCGCGTGTGAGGCGGACGCTCTACCAGCTGAGCTATGCCTCCATATCTGGTATGTCCGGTCATGCCCCGTAAGGGGTTGGTGACCCGGACGGGAATCGAACCCGTGTTACCGCCGTGAAAGGGCGGTGTCTTAGCCGCTTGACCACCGGGCCGTCTGCACAGGACGGGAACCCATCCTGTTAGATTTTTATGGTAGCGGCACCTGGATTCGAACCGGGGACACTGCGGGTATGAACCGCATGCTCTAGCCAACTGAGCTATGCCGCCATGTAACCCCGTCGAACAGGGCAAGAGTTATTATATACGACACCCCCCTGTTTGTCAACGCTTTTTTCAAATTTTTTTGAAAAACTTTTTTGGTTCCCGTTCAGTCGATCTTATACCCCACGCCCCACACGGTTTTGATGAACCGGGGGCTGCGGCCGGGCTCCCCCATCTTCTCCCGCAGGCGTCGGATATGGACCATGACAGTGTTGTTCCGGTCCAGGTACTTCTCCCCCCACACGGTCTCGAACAGCTTCTCCGCGGAGATGACCTGCCCCCGGTTCTCGCACAGCATCCACAGGATGTCGAACTCCAGCGGGGTCAGGTTCAGGGGCTTGTCGTACAGGGTGCACTCGTGGGTCGCCCGGTTGATGACCAGGCCGTTGAAGTCGATGACGTCCCCCACGGTCCGGTCGTTCTCGTTGTAGTGGGTGTACCGCCGCAGCTGGGCCTTCACCCGTGCCACCAGCTCCAGGGGGTTGAAGGGCTTGGTCATGTAGTCGTCGGCGCCGATGGTCAGCCCGGTGATCTTGTCCATGTCCTCGGTGCGGGCGGTGAGCATGAGGACGGGAAAGTGGTGCTCCCGGCGGATCTCCCCGCACAGGGTAAAGCCGGAGATGTCGGGCAGCATCACGTCCAGGATGGCCAGGTCCAGCCGCTCCCGGTTCACGCACTGGAGGGCGTCGGTGCCGGTGCCGCACTTGAAGACGGTGAACCCCTCGCTCTTGAGGTAGACCTCCACCAGGTCGGCGATCTCGGGCTCGTCGTCCACCACCAGAATATTGGCCTTCACGGTCGCACCGCCTCCTTTCCTCCGATTATATCCGCCGGCCGGGACATAAGTCAAGGCCGGCGGGTATTCGTAAGGAAATGTTCAGATTCTCCTCAGAAAATCCAGCGGATGAGGCCGGAGAGGAGAAAGGCCACCACGGCGGGCATAAAGTTCTCCCAGCGCATGGGTTTTTCGGTGAGGGCCTTGACCAGCAGCACCACGCCGGCCACGGCCAGCACCCAGGGCGCCAGGGCCATGATGATCATCACGGGCACGCTGAGGATGGCCAGCACCACCGCCAGCACCACAATGGCCGCGAAGCAGCCCACGATCAGGGTAATCATACAGGATGCCTCCTTTGTTTTGTTGGGAAAATTGTACCACCGCAATGTTAAATCCTCCATAGGGGAAGGATTAAAAAAAGATAAAAAAGGGGCGCCGGGATACCGGCGCCCCTTGGACGGCATGTATTTACTTGAAGTACTCCGCGCCGCTCTCAAAGAGGGGCTGGTGCTTGTCGCCGGGGATATTGCGGGCGACCCAGGGGCCGCGGCGCTCGCTGTGGCCCATCTTGCCGAACACCCGGCCGTCGGGGGAGAAAATGCCCTCCACCGCCTCCATGGAGCCGTTGGGGTTGACGGAGATGTCCATGGAGGGCACGCCGGCGGCGTCCACATACTGGGTGGCCACCTGGCCCTTGGCGATCAGGTCCTTCAGCAGGCCCTCGGGGGCCACGAAGCGGCCCTCGCCGTGGGAGACGGGGATGGCGTGGAGGTCGCCCACCTGGCTCTTGAGCATCCAGGGGGAGTTGACGCTGGCCACCCGGGTGGTGACGTACCGGCTCTGGTGGCGGCCGATCAGGTTATAGGTCAGGGTGGGGCAGGTGTCGTCCATGGGACGGATCTCTCCGTAGGGCACTAGGCCCAGCTTGATGAGGGCCTGGAAGCCGTTGCAGATGCCCAGCATCAGGCCGTCCCGGTGCTTGAGCAGGTCGTGGACCGCGTCGGTGATGGGTCCGCTGCGGAAGAAGGAGGCGATGAACTTGCCCGAGCCGTCGGGCTCGTCGCCGCCGGAGAAGCCGCCGGGCACCACGATCATCTGGCTGCGGCGGATGGCCTCCTCCAGGGCCTGGGCGGACTCCCGGAGCTGAGCGGTGCCGCCGTTGCGCACCACCAGGATCTCCGGCTCGATGCCCGCCCGCAGGCAGGCGGCGGCGGTGTCGTACTCGCAGTTGGTGCCGGGGAAGACGGGGATGACCGCACGGGGGTGGGCCGTCTTGTGGGCGCACACCGCGGGAGAGCGACCGCTCCAGGAGATGGGCTCCACCTTGCCGGAGGTGCCGGCACGGGTGGGATAGACCTCCTCCAGCACGCCCTCGTTGATGGTCAGCAGCTGGTCCACGGTGACGGACTCGCCGCCCAGGACGATGGTGGCGGCGTCGGTGGTGTGGCCCACCAGCATGCCGCCGGGCACAGGGCCGTCGCACTCGGCCAGGATGGCGCCGCACATGCCGGTGTAGAACAGGCTGCTCTCGGCGGAGGGCTCGGCTGCAAAGCCCACCCGGTTGCCGAAGGACATCTTCATGATACCCTCGGCCAGGCCGCCGCTGCCCACTGCCCAGGCGGAGCACACCTTGCCCGCCCGGCACAGGTCATGGAAGGTCTCCCAGGTCTTCTTGATGCTGTCGTAGTCGTTATAGGTGACGCTCTGGAACAGGTAGACCGGGTGTCCGCCGGCCTTGAACTCGGGGGAGATGACCTCTCCGGCCTTGGCGGGGGCGATGGCGAAGGACACCAGCGTGGGGGGCACGTCCAGGTCCAGGAAGGAGCCGGACATGGAGTCCTTGCCGCCGATGGCGGCCACGCCCAGCTTCAGCTGGGCCCGCAGGGCGCCCAGCAGGGCCTGGAAGGGCTTGCCCCACCGCTCCGGGTCGGTGCGCAGCTTCTCAAAGTACTCCTGGAAGGAGAAATAGGCCTTTCTGTAATCGCAGCCGGAGGCCACCAGCCGGGCCAGGGACTCCACCACCGAGGCCTGGGCGCCGCCGAAGGGGTCCCGGGCCATGCGGTCGGGGTCAAAGCCCCAGGCCATGACGGAGCAGGTGTCGGTCTCGTGGCCGGGGCCCACGGGCAGCAGGGCGGCCATGGCCTGGGTGGGGCTGGTCTGGGCCGCGCCGCCGAAGGGCATGAGCACGCTGCCCGCGCCGATGGAGCCGTCGAACCGCTCCCCCAGGCCCCGCTGGGTGGCCAGATCCAGCTCGCCGGCCAGCTGGCGCAGGCGGGAGGGACGCAGCTCCTTCACATGGGCTTTGCGGGCGGGGACGGTGACGGTGATATGCTTGTCCGCGCCGTTGGAGGACAGGAAGGCACGGGACAGGCTGGCCACGGTCTGGCCGTTCCAGGTCATGACCATGCGGGGGTCCTGGGTGACGGTGGCCACCTGATAGGCCTCCAGGTTCTCGCTCTCGGCGGCGGCGATGAAGGCGGCGGCGTCCTCAGGGGCCACCACCACGGCCATGCGCTCCTGGCTCTCGGAGATGGCCAGCTCGGTGCCGTCCAGGCCGTCGTACTTCTTGCGCACCGCGTCCAGGCTGATGGCCAGGCCGTCGGCCAGCTCGCCGATGGCCACGCTGACGCCGCCGGCGCCGAAGTCGTTGCATCGCTTGATGAGTCGGGTCACCTCGCCCCGGCGGAAGAGCCGCTGGATCTTCCGCTCCTCGGGGGCGTTGCCCTTCTGGACCTCGGAGGCCATGGTATCCAGGCTCTCCAGGTTGTGGCTCTTGGAGGAGCCGGTGGCGCCGCCGATGCCGTCGCGGCCGGTGCGGCCGCCCAGCAGGATGACCACGTCGCCGGGGGCGGGGCACTCCCGCACCACGTGCTCCACGGGGGCGGCGGCCACCACGGCGCCCAGCTCCAGGTGCTTGGCCACGTAGCCGGGGTGGTAGAGCTCGGACACCTGGCCGGTGGCCAGGCCGATCTGGTTGCCGTAGGAGGAGTAGCCGGCGGCGGCGGTCTGGGCGATCTTGCGCTGGGACAGCTTGCCGCTCAGGGTCTGGTCCAGGGGGGTACGGGGGTCGCCGCAGCCGGTGACGCGCATGGCCTGGTACACATAGGCCCGGCCGGACAGGGGGTCACGGATGGCGCCGCCGATGCAGGTGGCCGCGCCGCCGAAGGGCTCGATCTCAGTGGGGTGGTTGTGGGTCTCGTTCTTGAACATGAGGAGCCAGTCCTGCTCCTCGCCGTCCACCGTGGCGGTGACGTGGACCGAGCAGGCGTTGATCTCCTCGCTCTCGTCCAGACCGGTGAGCACGCCCCGCTTCTTGAGCACCTTGGCGCCCAGGGTGGCCATGTCCATCAGGGTCTGGGGCCGGACGGCGGCCTTCTCGGGGCCGTAGACCTCCTCGCGGGCGGCCAGGTACTCCTGATAGGCCTGGGCCACCTCGCTGTCCAGGATCTCGGCGCTGTCGATGTGGGTGCCGAAGGTGGTGTGGCGGCAGTGGTCGGACCAGTAGGTGTCCACCACCCGCAGCTCGGTGACGGTGGGGTCCCGCTTCTCCTCGTCCCGGAAATAGGCCTGCATGAACTTCAGGTCGTTCAGGTCCATGGCCAGGCCGTACTCCCCCAGCATGGCGTTGAGGGCGGTCTCGTCCATGGCGGTGAAGCCGTCGATGGTCTTGACGGCCGGGGGCATGGGGTAGTCCTGGGCCAGGGTGGCGGGCTTGTCCATGGACGCCTCCCGGCACTCCACCGGGTTGATGAGGTAGCCCTTGATCCGCTTCAGGTCCCCCTCGGTGAGCTCGCCCATGAGGACGTAGACCTTGGCGCAGGCCACACGGGGCCGCTCGCCGCCGGTGAGGAGCTGGATGCACTGCTGGGCGGAGTCGGCCCGCTGGTCGTACTGGCCGGGCAGGGCCTCCACTGCCAGGATGGTGCACACGCCGCCGGGGGCGGGCATATCCTCCTCATAAAAGGTGTCGCACTGGGGCTCGGAGAACACCGTGTCCCGGGCGGCCTGCCAGGCGGCCTGGTCCAGCCCGTCCACGTCGTACCGGTTGAGAATGCGCACGCCGGTGAGGGCGGCAATGCCCAGCTGCTCCCGCAGCTCCCGCATGACCCCCATGGCCTCCACATCAAATCCGGACCGCTTCTCCACATAGCAGCGGAAGACCTGTTCCATCTTCAATTCCTCCAACAAATCAATTCTCTCTGGTTCTCTGATTCTCTATGTTCAATGCCCCTGGGGCAGTGAATCCTCCGGTCAGCCCATCTCCCAGCCGGTCAGGCCGTAGAATACGTTCTGCTGGGTGGGAGAGAGGCCGGTCAGGCTGCCCCAGTGGGTGAGCACCGACCAGTTTTTAAAGCAGATGGGGGTAATGGGCGCCGTCTCCGCCAGGTGGGCGTACAGGGCGGAGGCCGCGGCGGAGCGGCCGTCCTCTCCCGCCGCCCGGAAGGCGGCCAGCAGGGTCTGGGCGTCGGCGTCGCTGTATTTGCCGTAGTTCAGGGCCCCGGCCGGGGCGATGAGGGCGGTCAGGTCAAAGTCGCCGGTGAGTTTGACCTCCCCCAGGTACAGGTCAAACTCCCCCGCCGTCAGGGCGGCCACATAGTCCTCCCAGGCCAGCTTGTCCAGCTGCACCGTCACCCCCAGCTTCTCCAGCCCCTGGGCCAGGTACTCGGCGGCGGACACCTTGTAGGTGTTGTCCGTGTTGACAATGAAGCGCAGGCTCAGGTTCTGCCAGCCGTTGGTGCGCAGGCCGTCCGCCCCCAGGCTCCACCCGGCCCCCTCCAGCAGCTGCTCCGCCGTCTGGGGGGCGTACTCCAGGGAATCGGCCAGGGTCTGGTCGTACAGGGGGCTGGCCGGGGACACGGGCAGGGCCGCCGCCCGGGCGTGCTGGGACAGGATGGATTTGGTCACCGCCGAGCGCTCGTAGCCGTAGGACAGGGCCTTGCGCAGGCCCTGGTCGGCGCAGGGGCCGGAGGCGGTGTTGTACCCTATGTAGAGCATCACCGATGTGGCGTAGTCCCACACCTCGTAGGTGCCCGAGTAGCCCAGGGCGTTGGAGCCGGTGATGTCCACGGTGACCATGGAGATGTCCTGGGTGTCAAAGGCGTGGATCATGCCGTTGGCCTCCCGCACGTCGTGGAGGGGGATCCGCGCCAGCGGCACCGTCTCCCCCTTCCACCAGCCGGTCCTGGCCTCCAGGGCCAGGCTGTCCCCCTCTCCGGTGAGGACGTAGGGGCCGGTGCCCAGGGGGGTGCCCCCGGTCTCCTTGACCACGGGGACGTCCAGCAGGGCGGGCAGGGCGCCGTTGGGGGCGGACAGGGTGACGGTCACCGTGTTCCCCTCCCCCGCCGCCACGCCGGTGATGCCGGAAAAGCGCCCGGCGTAGGGGGAGTTCTCCCCCATGGCCAGCTGGAGGGAGTACACCACGTCGGAGGCAGTCAGCAGGCTGCCGTCGGAGAAGGTGACCCCCTCCCGCAGGGTGAAGGTCCAGATAAGGCCGGTCTCGTCGGTCTGGGCGGAGGCGCACAGCACCGGCGATGGGGTGAAGCTCTGGTCCAGCTCATAGAGCCCCTCATACATCAGGGGGGCCAGGGTCAGGTTGGTCCGGTTGCCGCCGGTGATGGGGTGGAAGGACTCGCAGGCATAGCAGGGCAGCACGAATTCCCGCTGCTCGGTCTGGGTCTGGGACTGTCCCGCCGTCTCAGTGGGGGCGGGCGTGGTGGGGGCGGGGGTCTCCTCCGCCGTCTCCGGGCCGCAGGCGGCGCAGGAGAGCAGCAGGACCCCGCTCAGCAGCAGGGCAGACAGGCGCTTTTTCATCGCTTCCCCCATTCCAGGGCGATGGCCGCCCCCTGGCTTCCCCGCTCCCCCTTGGTGAAGCGGTGGGACCAGTACTTGTCGTGGAGGCAGACGGTGCAGTCGGGGGACACGGCGATGTGGTCCTCGGTCAGCCCCTGCCGGCGGAGCCGGAAGGCGTTGATGCCCTTCAGGTCCACCCGGAACTTGCCGCCGGGATGGGCGTCGATGAACTCCAGGGCCTTGAACCCCAGGGCGGATGTCATGGCGTTGGGCACGTCCTCGCCGGTCTCAAAGCAGCAGCGGGAGATGCCCGGGCCGATGGCGGCCCGGATGTCCTCGCTGCGGCAGCCGTACAGGTCCCGCATCTTCTCGCAGGCCCGCTCCACAATGCCGTTGGCGGTGCCCCGCCACCCGGCGTGGACGGCGGCCACCACCCGGCGCACCGGGTCGTGGAGCAGGATGGGCAGGCAGTCGGCGGAGAACACCACCAGGCACAGCCCGGGCACGTCGGTGATGAGGCCGTCGGCCTCATAGTCCGGCTTCCGCGCCAGGCCGGAGCCCGCGTCGGCGGCGGTGCACACCCGCACCGTGTCCCCGTGGACCTGGCAGGAGAACACCATCTTGTCCACATCCGCGCCGATGGCGGCGCAGAAGCGGCGGTAGTTCTCCTCCACGGCCTGCCGGTCATCCCCCCGGTTCGCGCCCAGGTTCAGGGAGGCGTAGATGCCCTGGGACACGCCCCCCAGCCGGGTGGAAAAGCCGTGGACCACGCCGGGGCCCATGTCCTCGCCCTGGCCGAAGGTGACTCCATTTACCGTTTTCTCTGTAAACTTCATACATTCCCCTTTAAAAGAAAAGTGAAAAATGAAAGGAAAAACCAAAAAGGCGGTCCCGGAGGGAGGGGGTCTTCCCCGCCTCCCTCCGGAGGTTCTCAGCCCTTATTACGTTTCACTTTCCATTTTTCACTGCTGCCGGGCCTGGCCCGGTGTGTCGGTTATTGGGAAAATTTCCAGTCGCTTACTGCTGGTCGGGGTGGTACTCCTTGCAGGTGCACTTCTTCAAGGCGCGGGCGCTTCCTGCGGGAAGCGCAGTATGACGGCCGCGCCTTCCGGGGGGCACCAGTTCCCCCCGGAGACCCCCCCTCCGCTCTCCGAGGGGAATTTTCCTTCGGTGCGGAGGTTACCCCACGGCTTTACTGCTGGTCGGGGTGGTACTCCTTGCAGGTGCACTTCTTCCACTTCAGACCGCTGCCGCAGGGGCAGGGGTCGTTGCGGCCGATCTTAACCACTTTCTTGGCGGGCTGCTTCTTCACGGTGCCGTCGTCGGCGCCGCTCTCGCCGGTGACCTTGGCCACCCGCTCCCGCTTGACCTCGCCGCCCACCTTGACCCGGGCCAGGAACAGACGGCGCACCGTCTCCTCCTGAATGGCGGCGATCATGTTCTCAAACATCTCGTAGCCTTCCCGCTTGTACTCCACAACCGGGTCGTGCTGGCCGTAGCCCCGCAGGCCGATGCCCTGGCGCAGCTCGGTCATGGCGTCGATGTTGTCCATCCAGTACTCGTCCACGACCCGGAGCATGATGACCCGCTCCAGCTCCCGCATAAGGGGCTCGCCCAGCTCCTGCTCCTTGCGGGCGTAGAGGTCCCGGGCCTTGCCCAGCACCAGCTCCACCAGCTCTTCGGCGTTGTAGCCCTCCAGCTCCTTGTCGGTGAGCTTGAGCTCCTCGGGGTGGAGGAACACGCCACGGAAGGGGGCCACGGCCTCCCGGAACTGCTCGGCGTCCATGTGCTTCTGCTCGCCCATGTGGCCGTGGATGGCGTTGGACACCACGGTGTGCATCATGTTCTGGACAGCCTCCTTGAGGTTGTCCCCGTCCAGCACTTTGCGGCGCTGCTCGTAGATGACCTTGCGCTGGGTGTTCATCACGTCGTCGTACTCCAGCACCGTCTTACGGGTCTGGAAGTTCTTGGACTCCACCCGCTTCTGGGCGGACTCGATGGCGTTGGTGAGCATCTTCTGCTCGATGGGGGTATCCTCGTCCACGCCCAGGGACTCCATCATGTTCATCACCCGCTCGGAGCCGAACAGGCGCATGATGTCGTCCTCCAGGGACAGGTAGAACCGGCTCTCGCCCGGGTCGCCCTGACGGCCGGCACGGCCGCGGAGCTGGTTGTCGATACGGCGGGACTCGTGGCGCTCGGTGCCCAGGATGAACAATCCGCCGGCGGCGCGGACCTTCTCGGCCTCGCCCTTGATGGCCTCCTTGTACTTGGCCTCGGCCTCGGCGAACATCTTGCGGGCGTTGAGGATCTCCTCGTTGTCGGTCTCGGCGTAGCCGGTGGACTCGGCGATGAGCTCGTCGGACAGGCCGGCCTTGCGCAGGTCGTTCTTGGCCAGGAACTCGGCGTTGCCGCCCAGCATGATATCGGTACCACGGCCGGCCATGTTGGTGGCCACGGTGACGGCCCCCAGCTTACCGGCCTGGGCCACGATCTCGGCTTCCTTCTCGTGGAACTTGGCGTTGAGGACGTTGTGCTTGATGCCCTTGCGGCGGAGCATCTCGCTGAGCTCCTCGGACTTCTCGATGGACACGGTGCCCACCAGCACGGGCTGGCCCTTGGCGTGGCACTCCTCGATCTGCTTGACCACGGCCCGGAGCTTGCCGGCCTCGGTCTTGTAGACCACGTCGTGGTGGTCGATACGGGCCAGAGGCCTGTTGGTGGGGATCTCCACGATGTCCAGCTCGTAGATTTCGTTGAACTCGTCCTCCTCGGTCATGGCGGTACCGGTCATGCCGGAGAGCTTGTCGTAGAGGCGGAAGTAGTTCTGGAAGGTGATGGTGGCCAGGGTCTTGGACTCGCGGGCCACCTGGACCTTCTCCTTGGCCTCGATGGCCTGGTGCAGGCCCTCGGAGTACCGGCGGCCGTACATCAGACGGCCGGTGAACTCGTCCACGATGATGACCTCGCCGTCCTTGACCACGTAGTCCTTGTCCCGGCGCATCAGGCCCCAGGCCCGGATGGCCTGGTTGATATGGTGGGAGAGGGTGGTGTTCTCCGGGTCGGCCAGGTTCTCGATGTTGAAGGCCTTCTCCGCCTTCTCGATGCCCCGGGCGGTGAGGGTGACGGTGCGTGCCTTCTCGTCCACCACGTAGTCGGCGTCGATGTCGGGGTCCTCCTCCTCCTTCTCGTCCACGCTGGCCACCTTCTTGGGCTTGAGGCGGGAGACGAAGGAGTCCACGATCTGGTAGAGCTGGGTGGACTGGTCGCCCTGACCGGAGATGATCAGGGGGGTACGGGCCTCGTCGATGAGGATGGAGTCCACCTCGTCCACGATGGCGAAGGCGTGGCCCCGCTGGACCATCTCCTGCTTGTAGATGGCCATGTTGTCACGCAGGTAGTCGAAGCCGAACTCGTTGTTGGTGCCGTAAGTGATGTCGGCGGCGTAGGAGGCGTGGCGCTGGGCGGGGGACACGTCGTGGATGACCAGGCCCACGGTCAGGCCCAGGAAGCGGTAGACCTTGCCCATCCACTCGCTGTCGCGCTTGGCCAGGTAGTCGTTGACGGTCACGATGTGGACGCCCTCGCCGGTGAGGGCGTTGAGGTAGGCGGGCAGGGTGGCCACCAGGGTCTTGCCTTCGCCGGTCTTCATCTCGGCGATGCGGCCCTGGTGGAGGATGATGCCGCCGATGAGCTGCACCCGGTAGGGGCGCATGCCCAGCACACGCCAGGATGCCTCCCGGCAGACGGCAAAGGCCTCGGGCAGGATATCGTCGGTGGTCTCGCCGTTCTTCAGGCGGGCCTTGAACTCGTCGGTCTTGGCCCGGAGCTCCTCGTCGGTGAGGGCCTTGTAGGGCTCCTCCAGGGCCTCAATCTTCTTTACGATGGGCTCGATCTCCTTGAGCTTCCGCTGGGAGCTGGTGCCGAAGATCTTCTTGAGCAGGTTAGCCATTTCTATCGTTCACCTTTCTTCCGTGCATTGGCAAAGGCCCGGGGCAGGCGGCTCCCGGCCGGAATTTCCTAAGTTAGCAGTATACCATAAACCTCCTGAATAAAAAAGTAGAAATTATGAACAAACCAGCGGGAGGAAAAAGTGTTTTTGTCGCCCGCGGCCGGGAATTTCCACTGAAAAAAGGTCGGTTTGGAAATTCTGTCCGTCCCGCCCTCTCGCCGGCGCTTTTTTCTTTCCCCATTTACGCCGCTTTTCTTTGGTGGTACAATGTATTCTGTATTGGTATCCGCATTTTTGCCGGAAAAGGAGCTGCTATGAAACGCCGCATTCTCTCTCTGGCCGCCGGACTTCTGCTGGTGCTCTCCGCCTGCGCCCCGGCCGGCCCCCAGTCCTCTGAGGAGCTGATCTACCCCACGTCCCACCCCTCGTCCACCCCGCCCCCCACGGAGAGCCAGGCCGTCCAGACCACGCCCGAGCCCTCCGCCTCCTCCCCCGCGCCCACGCCCACTGAGAGCCAGCCTGTCCAGACCGCCCAGGCCGGTGCGCCGGTGTGGGGCGTCCAGGAGAGCGAGTGCTCCCAAGCCGACGATGAGGACAAGAACGTGCTGCTGGTCCAGGGCAAGTTCTCCCTGCCCCTGATCGAAAACGCCGAAGGCGTGGCCGCCTATGAGGCCATCAACCAGTGGTACATGGACCTGTCCGCCGGGCTGCGGAGCGACACCCTGGCCAATGCCGGCCAGGCCGACGCGGACTACGCCCTGTCCAAGTCCATGGGGTACGCCTTCACCTACTACACCGACGAGGAATCCTACGAGATCACCCACCAGACCGACCGGATGGTGAGCATCCTGCGCACCCACTACGGCCACACCGGCGGCACTTACCCCACCCTGCTCTACATGGCCGACCACTTTGACCTGACCACCGGCGAGGTGCTCACCTTTGACGACTTCTTCACCGACCCGGACGCCGCCGCGTCCATCGCCCTGAAGGAGGTGCTCCGCCAGGCCGCCCAGGGGGACGCAAACGGCACCACCTACGACGCCGCCCTGACCGAGAGCCTGTTCGACCGGGAAAACTTCTACCTCACCGCCGACGCGGTGGTCTTCTTCTACCAGCCCCAGGACCTGGCCCCCAACGCCGCCGGCGCCCCCACCTTCCCGGTGGACCGGAGCCTGTTCGGGGACCTGCTGGCGCCCTGGGCCTGACAACTTTGACGATTTGGTGATACTATGCTCAACTGCAACGTAAAGGTAAACGACGTGTGCCGCCTCATCATCGAGGGGTACACCGCCGACGGCACCGGCGTGGCCCGGCTGGACGGGATCGTGGTCTTTGTCCAGGGGGGCGTACGGGGCGAGGAGTGCGACGTGCGCATTGAGAAGGTGGGCCGGAGCAACCTGTTCGGCAAGGTGGTGCGGGTGTTCCAGCCCTCCCCCGCCCGGATCATGCCCCAGTGCATCCACTACACCAAGTGCGGCGGCTGCCAGTTCCGGCACATGAACTACGCCGAGGAGCTGGAGGCCAAGCGCATCCGGGTGGAGGACTGCCTCCAGCGCATCGCCGGGCTGGACGTGACGGTGCCCGTCATCCACGGGGCCAAGGACACGCGCCGCTACCGCAACAAGGTCCAGTTCCCGGTCCAGCCCGGGCCGGAGGGCCCCCGGGTGGGCTTCTACCGCCAGCGGACCCACCAGGTCATCTCGGTGGAGGACTGCCTCCTCCAGCCGGAGACCGCCGCCCGGCTCCGGGCCGCCGCGGTGTCCTGGATGCAGTGGAACAACATCTCCGCCTACGACGAAAAGACCGGCCGGGGGCTGGTGCGCCATGTGTACGTCCGGGTGAACCGGGTGGGACAGTCCCTGTTCTGCCTGCTGGTCAACGGCAAGTCGGTGCCCCATGAGGACGCCCTGGTCCAGGCCCTGCGCAACGTGGAGCCCGGGCTGGTGGGCGTGGTGCTGGGGGGCAACGAGAAGAAGAACAACGTCATCCTGGGCGACTCCTACCGCACCCTCTGGGGCCGGGACGCCCTGGAGGACACCCTGTGCGGCTTCACCTTCCGGCTGTCCGTGCCCTCCTTCTACCAGGTCAACGCAAACCAGGCCGAGGTGCTCTACGGCCGGGCCCTGGACTTTGCCGGTCTCACCGGTAAGGAGACCGTGCTGGACCTGTACTGCGGCATCGGCACCATCAGCCTGGTGATGGCCCGGCAGGCGGGCAAGGTGTTTGGCGCCGAAGTGGTGCCCCAGGCGGTGGAGGACGCCAAGGAAAACGCCCTGCGCAACGGGGTGGACAACGCCGAGTTCCTCTGCGGCGACGCGGGGGAGGCCGCCCGGGCCCTGGCCGCCCGGGGCGTGAAGCCCGACGTGGTGTGTGTGGACCCGCCCCGGAAGGGCCTGGCCGAGGACGTGGTGGACACCATCGCCGCCATGGCTCCGGAGCGGGTGGTGTACGTCTCCTGCGACCCGGCTACCCTGGCCCGGGACGTGAAGCGCTTCACCGCCCTGGGCTACACCCTCCGCAGGGTCGAGGCGGTGGACATGTTCCCCCGCACCGCCCACGTGGAGAGCGTGGTGCTGCTCACCAGGGAATAAGTCAACAGGAGGCTTCCATGATCTTTCTTGAAACGCCCCGGCTGATGCTCCGCACTGTGGCACCGGAGGACGCCGCCGCCATCCACGGCTGGCGCAACGACCCCCGCTGCGTCCGGTACCAGCGGGGACAGGTCCGGGAGTACGGAGAAATCGCCGCTCTGGTGGAGGAGCACAGGGACGACGTTTTCTCTGTGGACGCCCCTTTTATGGCCGTGATGGCGCTCAAGGACATTAGCGAGCCGGTGGGCGAGATTGTGGTGATGCCCCAGGACGGCGCCATCTCCCTGGGCTTTACCGTCTCACCTCTGCACCAGCGCCGGGGCTACGCCTTTGAGGCCCTGACCGCCCTCACGGAGCTGCTGCACACCCGTTTCCCCCACTGGGAATTTCTCTGCTTCACCGACCCGGAGAATGTGCCCAGCATGGCGCTGCTCACCAGGCTGGGCTACCGTGACCTGGGCTATGTGCCCGCCATGGACTCCCGGGTGTTTGGCAAGTGGGTCACCGGGCAGACGGAAGCGGAAATTGCCCGGGCGGCGGAAGTGTCGCCCGGATCACCGGAGGAATCATGAACTGCAAGATAGCCATTTGTGACGATTCATCGGCGGACCGGCAGTACCTGTCCGCCCTGGCGGACCGGTGGGCGGCGGACCGGGGCCACACCATCCGGACCGCCTTCTTCTCCTCCGCCGAGGAGTTTCTCTTTCACTACGCCGAGGAGAAGGACTACGACATCCTGCTCCTGGACGTGGAGATGGGGGCCATGGACGGCGTGACCATGGCCCAGAAGCTGCGCCGGGACAACGAGACGGTCCAGATCATCTTTGTCACCGGCTACTCCGACTACATCGCCGAGGGCTACGACGTGGCCGCCCTCCACTATCTGATGAAGCCCGTCCGGGAGGACAAGCTGTTCTCCGTGCTGGACCGGGCGGTGGAAAAGCTCTCCCGGAATGAAAAAGTGCTCCACTTCGAGGTGGGCGGCGAGATGGTCCGGGTCCCGGTCCACCAGATAAAATACGCCGCCGTGTCGGGCAACTACGTGACCATCCACGCCGCCGGGGAAATCACCGTGAAAATGACCCTGGGGGAGCTGGAGGGGCAGCTGGACAGTCACTTTTACCGGGCGGGGCGGTCCATTCTCGTGAACCTGACCAAGATCAGCCGGGTCACCAAGTCGGAGATCAGGCTCAGCGACGGCACGGCCATCCCTCTGCCCAGAGGGGCCTACGAGGGCGTGAACCGGGCCATTATCAACATGGGGTGAGGGGCATGGGGCTCTTTTCCAAGCGAATCGACCGGCAGATCGCCTCCTACCAGCAGGATCTGGTGGAGACCCACTACCGGGAAGTGGACAACATGTACCGGCAGATCCGGGGCTGGCGGCACGACTACCGCAACCACATCCAGACCATGAAGGCCTATGCCGCCGCCGGTGACTGGGAGGCCATCAAGCGGTACCTGGACCTGCTGGACCAGGACCTGACCACCGTGGACACGGTCATCAAGACCGGCAACCCCATGGCGGACGCCATCCTCAACTCCAAAATTTCCCTGGCCCGGTCCAAGGGCATCCAGGTGGTGGCGGACGCCTCCATCCCGGTGAAACTGAAGTCGTCGGAGATCGACCTGTGCTGCATCCTGGGCAATCTCTTTGACAACGCCATTGAGGCCAGCCTCCAGCTGCCGGAGGAACGGCGGCTCATCCGGGTGTACATGGACATGAAGAACACACAGCTCTACATCTCCTTCACCAATTTCACCGCTGGGAAGAAGCTGAGCAAGGTGGGGAAGCTGTTCCGCACCACCAAGGGCGAGGGCCACGGCTTCGGGCTGGTGCGCATCGACGCCATTGTGGAGCGGCTGGACGGGTACATCAGCCGCAACAGCGAGGACGGCGCCTTTACCACCGAGATTCTGCTCCCCCAGGCGTGAGGTCTGCAATTCGTCCCCCCAGCATAACGATTCGTCCCCAGAATATTCTGGGGACGATTTTTTTGGTAGGATGGTACCAGAGGTGACCAAGATGGAAGAAAAGAAGAAATCCCCCTACAACATGTGGCAGAACACCGGCTTTATGCTCTCCGCCGCCTGGCGCAGCTGCCCCAGCGTGATTTTTCTGTGCATCGCGCTGGCGGTGGTCACCGCCGCCCAGACCGTGGCCGAGCTGCTCATTGCCCCTGCGGTGATCGCCAAGGTAGAAGAATCCGCGCCGCTGGAGTCCCTGCTTCTCACCATCGCCGGGTTCTCCCTGCTTCTGCTGCTCCTGTCCGGCCTGAAGCGGTATCTGGACACCAACACCCTGTTCGGCCGGGTCCATATCCGCATGAAGCTGGCCCGGAGCATCGGCCTGAAGGTCTCCCAGACCTCCTACCCCAACCTGATGGACGCCCAATTCAGTGACATGGAGTCCAAGGCCATTGACGCCTGCGGCAGCAATGACGACTCCACCGAGCAGATCTGGACCACCTGGACGGCCATCCTCACCAACCTGCTGGGCTTTGCCGTCTATCTGGCCATTCTCTCCGGCCTGCATCCTCTTCTGTTCTGCGTCATCGCCGTCACCGCCGCGGTGGGGTATTTTGTGGACAAGAAGGTCAGCGGGTGGGGCTACCGGCACCGGGAGGAGGCCGCCAAGCCCATCAAGGAGATGCGCTATATCCGCCAGACCGCCACAGGCCGCCCCCACGCCAAGGACATCCGCATGTTCGGCCTGGGGCCCTGGATGAATGAGGTGTGGCGCAAGTCCATGTCCCTGTTCCGGGCCTTTCTCCGCAGGCGGGAGTCGGTCTACCTGTGGATCAACCTGACCGACCTGCTGCTGACCTTAATCCGCAACGGCGCGGCCTACGCCTACCTCCTGTGGCTCACCCTGACCACCGGCATGAGCGCGGCGGAATTTCTGCTCTACTTCACCGCCGCCAGCGGCTTCACCCAGTGGGTCACTGGCATTCTGGACATGTTCAACCAGCTCCACCGGGAGAGCCTGGACATCTCCATGGTGCGGGAATTTCTGGACTACCCGGAGCTGTTCCGGTTTGAGGATGGGGAGCCTCTGCCCAAGGACCTGGCCACCCCCTGCGAAATCAAGCTGGAAAACGTGTCCTTCCGGTACCCCAAGGCGGAGAAGGACACCCTCCGGCACATCAACCTGACCATTCATCCTGGGGAAAAGCTGGCCATCGTGGGCCTCAACGGTGCCGGCAAGACCACCCTGGTGCGGCTGGTCTGCGGCTTTCTGGACCCCACCGAGGGCCGGGTACTCCTCAACGGAGAGGACATCCGCCGCTATGACCGCCGGGCCTATTACGAGCTGTTCTCCGCCGTGTTCCAGGACTTCTCCGTGCTGGAGGCCAGCGTGGCGGAGAACGTGGCCCAGCGGGTGGAGGGCATCGACACCGACCGGGTCATGGCCTGCCTGGACCAGGCCGGTCTGACGGAAAAGGTCATGTCCCTGCCCAAGGGGGTGGCCACCGCCATCGGCCGCCAGGTCTTTGAGGACGGCGTGGAGCTGTCCGGCGGCCAGACCCAGCGGCTGATGCTGGCCAGGGCCTTGTACAAGGACGGACCCATCCTGGTGCTGGACGAGCCCACCGCCGCCCTGGACCCCATCGCCGAGGAGGACATTTATCGGAAGTACAGCGGGATGACCGGGGGCAAGACCTCCCTGTTCATCTCCCACCGGCTGGCCTCCACCCGGTTCTGCGACCGCATCCTGTTCCTGGAGCAGGGGCGCATTGCCGAGGAGGGGACCCACAGTGAGCTGCTCACCCGTGGGGGCGGCTACGCAAAGCTCTTTGACGTACAGAGCCAGTATTACAGGGAAGGGGGCGAACACCATGGCGAATAAGGAGAAAACGCTGGGCTATCTGGCGGCCTGGAAGCTGAATCTGCGGGCGTGGGGCATCTGGCAAAAGCTCTGTCCCCAGGTATTTGTCTCTCTCCTGCTCTCCTCCGTGGTCAAGGCCGTCACGCCCTATGTGACCATTTTCCTGTCCGCCCGCATCATTGACGAGCTGTCCGGGGCCCGCAGGCCGGACCAGCTGCTCCGGTGGGTGGTTCTCACTCTGGCCTGTACGGCGGCGTGCGCCCTGCTCCAGGGCGTGCTCACCCGCTGGTCCAACTACGCAAAAGGCTGCGCCGGACAGCTGGACGACCAGCTCTATATGGACAAGATGGTGGCGCTGGACTACGCCGACGTGGACCGGCAGGCGGTGTTCGACCTGTACTCTCAGATCCGGCAGAACGAAAATTGGGCCGGCTGGGGCCTCCCCAAGACCATCTCCTTTTTTGAGTCCTTTGTCACGGCGGTGGTGCAGGTTCTGGGCGGCGTGGGCCTGTCGGTCAGCCTGTTCCTCTCCCCCGTCCCCCCGGGCAGCGGCCTGGCCTTCCTCAACCATCCCCTCTCCGCTGTCGCCATCCTGGGCCTGATGCTGCTGGCCGCCGTGGTCTCTCCCATGTGCGCCAACCGGGCCAACCGCTACTGGACCGACTACGCCGCAACGGTCCGCCTGGCCAACCGCATCCTGAGCTTTTACCCCTTGTTGGGTATGCAGCGGTCCCGGGCGGCGGACGTGCGCATCTACAAGCAGCATGAGAATGTCTGCGAGCCCTTTCTGGACCGGAACGACAACTTTGCCCCCGACTCCTATATCAGCCGCCTGGCAAGAGGCCCTATGGGGCTGCTCAACGCCCTGTCCCAGTGCGTGACCGTGGCGCTCACCGGTCTGGTGTACGTCTTTGTGTGCCTGAAGGCCTGGGCAGGCGCCTTCGGCGTGGGCTACATCACCCAGTATGTGGGAGCCATCACCCAGCTGTTCCAGGGCCTGTCCGTCCTGCTGGAGACCATGGGCCAAATCCGGGCCAACGGGGAATTCCTGCAGCTCAATTTTGAGTATCTGGACCTTCCCAACCGGATGTACCAGGGCAGCCTGACCACCGAGAAGCGTGCCGACCGGAAATACGAGGTGGAGTTCCGGGACGTGTCCTTCCGCTACCCGGACACCGACCAGTGGGCCCTGCGCCACGTCAACATCAGGTTCCGGGTGGGCAGCCGTCTGGCTGTGGTGGGCCGGAACGGCAGCGGCAAGACCACCTTCATCAAGCTGCTCTGCCGCCTATACGACCCCACCGAGGGGGAGATCCTGCTCAACGGCATCGACATCCGCAAGTACCGGTACGACGACTATATGCGCATCTTCTCCGTGGTCTTTCAGGACTTCAAGCTGCTGGCCCTGCCCCTGGGGGAGAACGTGGCGGGCGCGGCGGAGTACGACCGGGCCCGGGCGGAGAAGTGCCTGAAGGACGCCGGGTTCGGCGAGCGGCTCTCCGCCATGCCCAAGGGGCTGGACACCTGGCTCTACAAGGACCTGAACGAGGACGGCGTGGACATCTCCGGCGGCGAGGCCCAGAAGATCGCCATCGCCCGGGCGCTGTACAAGGACGCCCCCTTCCTCATCCTGGACGAGCCCACCGCCGCCCTGGACCCGGTGGCCGAGACGGAGATCTACTCCAGGCTCAACGACATCGTGGAGGACAGGACCGCCGTCTACATCAGCCACCGGCTGTCCTCCTGCAAGTTCTGCGACGAGATCGCCGTGTTTGAGGGCGGGCAGATCGTCCAGCAGGGCACCCACGACGCCCTGGTTGCCCAGGAGGGCGGCACCTATTCCGCCTTGTGGCACGCCCAGGCCCAGTATTATAATGAGTAAAACCTCAGGAGGTGGGCAGATGGTAGCACTGGTTCAGGACAAGCAGGAAAAAGCGCGCATTGCCCGCAGGGTACTGGAATCCCTGCCGGAGTGGTTCGGCATTGAGGAGTCCCGGGAGGCGTACATCCGGGAGAGCGTGGACCAGCCCTTTTTCGCCTGCTATGCGGACGGGGAGCCGGTGGGCTTCCTCTGCCTGAAGGAGACGGGAAAGGCCACCGCGGAGCTGGCGGTGATGGGGGTCATGCCCGCCTTCCACCGGCGGGGCCTGGGCCGGGCCCTCTTTGACCGGGCCAGGGAATATGCGGAGGACCACGGCTACGCCTTCCTCCAGGTCAAGACCGTGCAGATGGGCCGGTATGAGATCTACGACCGCACCAACAAGTTCTATCTCAGCCTGGGCTTTCAGGAGTTTGAGGTGTTCCCCACCCTGTGGGACGCGCACAACCCCTGCCAGGTGTACGTCATGGCCCTGCGTCCCCCGCTGTAAAAAACACGTCCCCCGGGAGCGCTGTCTCCCGGGGGACATGTTCTGTTTCAGGCTGTTCAGCCGAACTTGCGGTACAGGAAGGTGAGGATCTCGCCCCGGGAGCACTCCCGGTTGGGGGTGAAGGTGTTGTTCCCGGTGCCGTTGGTCAGGCCGGTCTTGACCGCCCACACGGCGGCGTCGGCAAACCAGTCTCCGGCGGGCACGTCGGTGAACCCGGCGCTGCCGCCCACGCTGGGAGAGCCCGCCAGACGGTAGAGGAAGGTCACCGCCTGAGAGCGGGTCACCGTCATGTCGGGGCTGAAGGTGGTGGCGGAGGTGCCGGTGGTGATGCCGTTCTCCACCGCCCACTGGATGGCCCACAGCTCGGTGCGCCGGTCCAGGTGGGCGGGCAGGTCGGTGAAGTAGGGGCCGTAGATGTCCTCCGGCTCCGGGCCGCCCATCAGCTGCCACAGGTAGAGCACCAGCTCCAGCCGGGTACAGGGCGTGGCCGCGCCGAAGAAGGTGGTGTCCTCGCTCTCCGCCATGTTCTGGCAGTAGGCCCAGGTCACCGCGTCATAGCAGTAGTCCCCCTCCTTCACGTCGGTGAAGAAGATGGGCTTGCCGGTGTAGGAGTCCACCACCCGCACATTGATCCGGTTGGTGAAGGCCCCGTCTGGGGTGGAGACGGTGATGACGGCGCCGCCGTTGGCAATGGCGGTGATGACGCCGTTCTGGTCCACGGTGGCCACCTCCGGGTCGCGGCTGGACCACACCACCTGCTGGTCGGCGGTGCTGGGCAGCACATAGCTGCGCACCCGCAGCTGCTGGCCGGGCACCATATCCAGCTCCTTGGCGGTGACGGAGACGCCGGTGGCCGCGGCGCCGCTCCCCCTGGCATACACCGTCAGGGTCACCGAGGTGGTAAGGTACTGGCCGTTGACGGGCTGGGCGGTGGTAGCCTTCAGGGTGGTGGTGCCCGCCTTCAGGCCGGTGATGGAGACGGCGGTCTTGTCGGCGGCGGTGGCCTTCACGGAGGCGATGGAGGGGTCGTCCACCTGCCACTCGATGGCGCACTCAGGCGCGCCGTTGGGCTGGAAGCTGACCATGGTGTAGATGGTGTCCCCCACCTTCACGTTGAAGCCGTCCGCAGGCTTCACCAGGCTGATCCCCTCCAGCAGGACGGCCTGCTTCACGGTCACAGTCACGGTGGTGCTGTGTCCGCCGAAGCCCAGGGTCAGGGCGGCGGTGCCCGCCCCCACGGCGGAGATGCACACACCGCCGTTCTCCATGCTCAGGGAGACCACGGACTCGTCGCTGGTCTCAATGATGGTGGGCACCACGGGGGCTTCGCCGTTGGTGACGTACACCAGGGCCTTTTCCCCGGTCTCCATGGACTGGGGGGTCTGGATCACCTGGACGTTCATGTAGGCCTCCGCCACTTCCACGGAGAAGAAGTAGCGCTCCGTACCGGAGGACGGGGTGGACTCCGGCGTGGCGGCGGCGGTGGTGAAGTTCTGCACCCAGTAGGTGTTGCCCCGCACGTCCCGGACACAGGCGATGCCCACGGACTGATAGTCGCCCAGCATGTTGGCCCTGTGGCCCTCGGAGTTGTACCACTCCTCGGTGGCCTTGGAGGGGCCTATGCTTCCGCCGCCAAAGAGCAGGTTCTCACCCATGCCGCTCCCCTCATAGGGGCTGCCCGCCGGCCGGGCGGTATCAAAGCGCTGGCCGTTGGGTCGGGTATGGCTCAGGTAGACCGCGCTCTCCGCGGCCCGGAGCAGGGCCATCTCCATCATGTTCTTGTCCATGACCAGGTCGCCCAGGCCGTTTTCCCGCCGCACCTCGTTGAGCATCTCCAGCTCCTGGTAGGCGGCGGAGTAGTCCACCGTCAGATCGATCTTCACCGTGGCGGTGGAAGCGGCCAGCGCTCCCACGGGCAGCAGCCCCATGCTCAGGCACAGACACAGCAGGAGGGCCAGAATTCCTCGTTTTGTTCTTCTTTCACTCACACAATCTCCCCCATTTCGCCGCAATACGCGGCATTATCAGATGTTTGGATTGTACCGCCGCAGCAGGTCCCATGAGCGGCACATAAATGCCGGATTTTCTTAGCGTTTCGAAGCTTTTGCTTATTATATCACCCTCCATTTTTTCCTGTCAATTATATTTCTGGAAGTTCGTCCCTTGTAATTTCTCTCTTCTTTTTTCTGAAAGGCGGATTCCATGCCGGCAGGAAAAGGCGGTATATCCGCCGGCCTTTTGGCCGGTAATATACCGCCCTGCCGTCTTGTCCCGTCAGGCCGCCGTCCGGTCGCTATGGGCCGCCGGGATAACCTGGCGGCGGGTCTGCCGAAGGGCGCCGGGGAACTTCCGCAGGGTCCCCAGGTTCGCGTTCCGCTGTATGTACCCAGAGCAGATCCCCATCCGCTCCAGCCCCCGGCTGTCCGGCCGGGCGCCCACCGTGAGCCCCACCCCCAGCCCGGAGGCCGCCAGAAATGTGGTCCGACTGTACATGCGCATCCCCCTCCCCGCATCTGTCCGCTGCCGCCGGGCAATCCCCCAGCTTGTGAGAGACAGGATACGCCTTTTTTCTCTTTTTTACCTTTCAAAAAAGATGCAACCTCTCCCCCGCCCCAAAATGATCAGGACGGGCATCCCCAATATGGACGGAGCCGCTGCGCAGAACGCCGCCGGTCCGGCAAATGCCGGACCGGCGGCGTTTTTTCCTTCTGTCGGCTATTCTTTCCCCAGAAATCCGGTCTGTCCGTCGCTGGGCGAGAACAGAATCTGAAACTGGACAGTGCGGAAGGCCCCGTCCACGTGCCAGCCGTCCTTCAGGTGCATCTCCAGGGCGGTGAGCACCGGGTACTGCCGCCAGGAGGTCTGGTGGACATAGTTCATCCAGGAGTCCAGGAGGTACCCGGCCCCGTTCTCCGCCGTCACATAGGTCACGTAGCCCCGGGCGTTCTCTCCGTCCCTGGGCAGGGAGAAGGAGGCGAAGATGTCCGTCTGGTCCTGTCCGCTGGAGAAAAATCCGCTGGAGGTGTAGGTCACAGGCCCTAGGAAGGCATAGGGCGCGGTCCAGGTCCGGCCGTCCCGCTCGCACAGGAGCCGTCCGGTGACCGCTTTGTCCTGACTCCAGCCCATCTCAAGATTCCAGGCGGGCCAGAGCTGTATGGCCTCGGTGCCCCACCAGCCCGGGTCGGCCACCCACCGGAAGTGGTGGAACACCTTCCACCGCTCCCGCTCGCCGGGCAGCTTTACCGCCACGCCGGTGATCCGCAGCTCCTTTACGTCGTAGACCGTACTGTAAACGGTGGTGTTCCCCTCCTGGGTGACAATCTCCCGCCCCTGGTTGACGGGGTAGTCGTCCTGGTCCCACACCACCGCCAGCGCGCCCCGGCACTCCTCCAGGTCCTCTTCGCTCAGGTCGGCCAGCACGGTCTCCGGAAAGCCCAGGCCGGCCAGTTCCTGCCGGATGTCCTCCGCCTCTGCCGCGGCTGTCTCCGCCAGGGGCGTCCAGTCCATGGGCAGCTGCCCACCCCACAGCCAGCCCGCCGCCAGACCGGCGGCCACAACCGCCCCTGTGATCACAGCCAGCGCCCGGTCGGACAGCCGGACCGCCGCCGGACGGAGCGCATACCCCGCCTCCTCCATCTCCCTGGACAGGCGGAACAGGCTGTGGAGAATCATGCCGTAGGCGGCCACCAGCACCAGGCCCAGGATGAGTCCCCCCTGCCAGCCCACAAGGCCCAGCAGAATAACGAGGATGTTCCACACCAGCAGAGCGCCGCCCGCTCGCGCGCCGGGCTCCAGCCCGGCCCGCTGCCGCACCGCCCGCAGGCCCCGCCACAGCCAGAAGATCTGGAGCATCTGCAGGCCGTAGCTCAGCACCGTGACGCCTTTGTCCACGCCGTCGGGCCAGCGGAGGATGGTGGCGCCCTGAATGATCAGGACCAGCACCAGCAGCCCCCGGACCACAACCGTCCACCAGCAGGCGGCCAGCTGCCGGTTCTCCCGGCGCATGGGCCGCAGGCCCAGCACCAGCAGAAAGGCGCCCACAGCGGGCAGGATATAGTTCAGGCCGCTGGCGTTGATGGTGATGTTCTCCAGGGCCAGACCGGCCAGCGCCAGGTACATGCTCCGCCGCCAGGGGGAGACCTGCCTGACCACGTCCTCGGGGGGCAGCTCGGGCAGGCTGTCCCGGAGGAGCTCATCAAACTTCTTCCGCCGCTCAGGTCCGTCCATGGCCGTCACCTCCCAGCTGCTTTCTCAGCCGCTCCCTGATGCGGTACAGCCGCCCCTCCACCGCCCTGGGCGTCAGGCCCAGCTCGGCGGCGATCTGCTCCGTGGACTGCATATAGTAGTACTTCCGGTAAAAGAGCCGCAGGTCCTTCTCGGGCAGCCGGGCGATGGCCTGCCGCAGTTCCTCCCGCCGCTCCCGCTCCAGCAGGGCCTCCTCCGGGGGCGGCTCCGGCGCGGGTGTGTGCTCGGAGAGGGCCTCCGTCCCCCGGCCGCTCTTCCGCAGGCGGTTGAGGGCGGTGTTGCGGGTGACGGCCGTGAGCCAGGCGGTCCAGCTGCCCCGGTCCGGGTCGTACCCGCCGATGCCGTCCCACACCCGCATGGCCGCCTCGGACAGGCACTCCTCCCGGTCCTGAGGGCTGGCCAGAATGGGCTCGATGATGTACCGCATCAGGGGGCCGTAGTGGCGCAGCAGGTCCTCCGCCCCCTGCTCCTCCCGGTCCCGGATGCGCTGGATGAGCTCCTTCTCCCCCACGGCCTTCCCTCCCCTCTCCGGCGGTCTTTTCTTCTATCTTATCATACACGGCTTTTCGTAAAAACCCACGGCAAAAAGGAGAAAAATTCGGGGAAACTATTGTGGCATTGGGGTTGGATATCTGCTATACTTTGAGACGTATCAGCTTTGAATTTTGCCCGGGAGGCGGATGTTTTCCGGGCTGTTTGGCAGGAGTGTGGACATGGGCGCACAGATGGAAGGGATCAACGGAGGGGCGGGGCACTGTTCCCTGGAGAAGCGGGGCTGCGGCGGCTGCCCCATGCTCTCCCTGCCCTACGATGAGCAGTTGAGGCGGAAGCAGGCGCGGCTGGAGGAGCTGCTGGGAGAATTTGGCCCGGTGGCCCCCATTCTGGGCATGGAGCACCCCTGGCACTACCGCAACAAGGTCATCTCCTCCTTTGCCTGGGGGCCGGGCAAGGCCCTGGTCAGCGGCATCTACGCCCAGGGCACCCACCGTGTGGTGCCGGTGGAGCAGTGCCTCCTCCACCGGGAGGAGCTGGACCAGGCGGTGGCCGCCGTGCGGCAGGCCGCCCGTGAGTTCCGGTACCAGCCCTTTGACGAGAACCGCCGCACCGGCCTGATCCGCCATGTGCTCTGCCGCCACAGCCTGACCACCGGAGAGGTGCTGGCCGTGCTGGTGACCGCGTCGCCGGTGCTGCCGGGGGCCAGGGCCTTTGCCGCCCGGGTGAAGGAGCTGTGCCCCGCCGTGGCCACCCTGGCCCAGAACGTCAACCCCAGGCCGGGCAGCGCCGTGCTGGGGGACCGGGAGAAGATCCTCTACGGCCGTGGGTACATTGAAGACGTGCTCTGCGGCGTGAAGTTCCGCATCTCCCCCTCCAGCTTCTATCAGATCAACCCGGTGCAGACCGAGGTTCTCTACTCCGCCGCCATCTCCGCCGCCAAGCTCACGGGGAAGGAGCGGGTACTGGACGCCTACTGCGGCGTGGGCACCATCGGTCTGTCCGCCGCCGCCCACGCGGGCAGCGTGGTGGGCGTGGAGCTCAACCGGAGCGCCGCCGCCTGCGCCGTGGACAATGCCAGGGCCAACCACATCCCCAACGCCCGTTTCCGCTGTGGGGATGCCGCCGCCTTCCTGGACGGCATGGCCGCCCGCGGGGAGATGCTGGACGTGGTGTTCCTGGACCCGCCCCGGGCGGGCAGCACCCCCGTGTTTCTGGACGCCCTGTGCCGGGTGTCCCCTCCTCGGGTGGTGTACATCTCCTGCAACCCGGAGACCCAGCGCCGTGACCTGGACTATCTGGTCCGGCGGGGCTGGAAGGTGGCGTCCATCCAGGGGGTGGACATGTTCCCCCACACAGAGCACATCGAAACGGTAGTATTATTGTCCAAACTCAATACCAAGCAGCATATTGAGGTGGAGCTGAATCTGGACGAGCTGGATTTGACAGCGGCGGAGAGCAAGGCTACCTATGAAGAGATTAAGGAGTATGTGCTGGAAAAGCACGGCCTGAAGGTGTCCAGCCTGTATATCTCCCAGGTCAAACGGAAGTGCGGGTTGGATGTGGGGCAGAACTATAATTTGTCGAAGAAAGAAAACGCTAAAGTGCCGCAGTGTCCGCCGGAGAAGGAAGCGGCGATTATGGAGGCATTGAAGCATTTTCAGATGATCTGATATTGAAACCATGGATGATTTGCCAACCGGCGATCAACTTCGCATCAAATTTCGATATATTTCAAATGCAAGCTAAAAAGACGCCACACCGTCCACTGAACGTCAGCGAATGATGTGGTGTCTTACTTAGTATTATGTCGATTTTATGAGCTATTCCGGTTTCTGATGCCAATAGATTGAACTGGACTTAAAATCCTCACACATTAGTGTTAGCGCTGAGGTTGTCATCCTCTAATTATTTGGATATAGTACAGAGAAAATTGATACCCTGTTCAACACGTTTCTTGACTTGAAGCAATTTATCAAATTCGTAACGACCGGCTGCTCCATGTGTGCCATCGCTCAAGACATGGAATAGTTCCAGAATATTATTGATGTCTTCATCGGCAAAATCAATCACACAAGATTCCATTTGCTTGTCACGCATCATGTACCTTATTTTTTCTTTCCTTGTTGCATTTCCACGGTCTGTTCGTGCGCACGATGGATTAAAGCGAAAAACAGCATCGTCTGGAGCCTTCATTTCAATAAACTCAGTAAAGATTTCTCTTGCGCTTGTGCAGAAATGTCGAGCAGCGTCTGGATTGTTGGGATTTAATGCAAAAACGGCCCCCTTCCATCTGTTGTCTAAATCAACCGAAACAAGATGTAACTTGTCGCCTATCTCTTGGTCTTCGGTGTTCTCATCAGGATATTCATTGTTTTCAATGGCGTTCGCAGTAATGATGCTATTAGCCTGTTCTGATTCAATCAGATTAAGGATTTCATCTTGCTCAGAAGAAACAGGGCAACCTTCCGCATAGAGGGAGCTAACATCTAAATAATGTTGCTGCATAGTTTGAACAGACGTGTAATATGTACTATGCGAAGATGTATTCAATTTTCTTATTTCTCTTGAAATTATCTGTTTGTTTTTTCGCACAGATGAATTATATTCTCTAACAAAGCGGTTATAGGCATCAACCGCCCTTTTGAGCTGTGAATTATACTTATTTACAGCACGATTGTAATCATTCACATCTTTGCGTATCTTCCGTTCAGCCTGTCGCAGTTTGGATTTTAACTGTGATGTACTAATACGTTTGGCCATTCCTTACCTCCTGAAAGCAAATTTGTGTGATGGGGAGCCAGACGAGGTACTGGTTCCCCATCACAGTATCAATTATCCTCAAATCCAAAATTCTGAATCTTCAAAGTACGGCAGTTCTCGGATACCGTTCTTACAGTTGTAGAAGGAATCCCTCCCGGTGCATTAACGCTAACCTCCAATGTCAGCTCAACGTCCGCGCCGTCCACTGCCATCAGATGCTGGATAACCTCGGTAAGATAGTCGTTCACGTTCTTGTTCACACGGGTATTATCCAGCTTGGCAGACATAAAGAACCGTGTATTTTTCGGAGCGGCCGCGTCTGATCCGTCTGTTTGAGCCGATGTGCCGCCCGACTGAGGCCGCCCCTGACCACCCCCAAAACCGCCGATTTCACTTGAACCGCCACTGCTGTTAGGCATACTGCTGCTGTCCGGCGTATCCGACTTCCGTTCTTCCATAATCTGTTTTATCCCCAAATAGGTGTAGGAAAACGGCTCGATGGCGGGCGGCGGCGTGTCAAGAAATATCTATGGAGTTTTTAAGAACCGCCCCGGCGGGGGCAGGTCAGGCCGTGACCTGCTCCACCTCCGGGATGGGTTTGAGATTGAAATGAATTTCGATAGAAATGTGTCTTGTCTTATCGCTGTCTATGCTCTCATGGACAACGATTTCTTTAATCAGGCGGTTAAGGGTGGCGGCGTCCAGTTCCGTGATGTCGGCGTATTCCTGAATGGCTTCCACCCACTGGCGGGCGTCACACGCAAGCCGGATTTCATCGGCCAGCTTCTTCCGGCCTTCCTCAACCTTTGCCTTCAACTCGGCCTGTTCCGCCTGTGTCTTTTCCATCAGCAGATTGAAGTTCGCTTCGCTGATACGCCCGGCAACCATATCCTCATACAGCCGCAGCACCATCTTTTCCAGAACGTCAATCCGTTCCTCGTCTTTGGTAAGGGAACGCTCCAATGCTTCCCGCTGGCCTTTCTGCTCGGCTTCGCAGGTGTCGGTCAGCTTCCCGGCAACGGCTTCCCCGTCCATCAGGGCGGCTCTGGCGCACTCCCGGATTTTGTTCAGCACAAGGCTGTAAAGGGTGTCGTACTCAACCCGGTGCTGGGTACAGTGCTGCTTGCCGTAGGCATTGTAGGTTTTACAGGAATAAATCTGCTTCGGGTGCTTGTCGTTGGTGTAGCGGATTGTCAGTGACTTTCCACACTCGCCGCACTTGATAAGCCCCGCAAACAGGCTGATTTCCCCGGTCTGGCGGGGGCGCTGCCGGGATTTCAGCTTGCGCTGCACGATGTCAAAGGTCTTGCGGTCAACAAGCGGCTCATGCTGGTTCTCCACTACAATCCAGTCCTCCGGCTTCTTCTCCCCGATGGTGCCGATTTTGAAGCGGTATTCCTTCTTCTGGGAAGCGATAGCGCCGGTGTAGACGGGGTTCATCAGGATGTCCTTAATCACGGAGAAGTCCCACATATACCGCCCGTTGACCGGGTCTTTCTTTTCCCACTTGGTTGACACGTTCCGAAAGCCCCGCACCCGGTTCCAGTAGGTCGGGCATGGGATTTTTTCTTCTTCCAGCCTGCGCCGGATGTAGTTGGGGCCGTGTCCTTCCAGCGCCCACGCAAACAGACGCCGGACAATGGGGGCCGTTTCCTCATCAATCAGCAGATGGTTTTTGTCCTCCGGGTCTTTCCGGTAGCCGAAGGGGGCAAGGCAGCCGGTAAACTGGCCTTTCTGCGCTTTCAGCAGATAAGAGGAATGAACCTTCTTGGAAATGTCCTTGCTGTACATCTCGTTGAGGATGTTCTTGAACGGCGCAATGTCGTTGTTGTCCCGCATGGTGTCGATACCGTCATTCATGGCGATATACCGCACGCCGTTGCGGGGGAAGAAATCTTCAATCAGGAAGCCGGTCTGCAAGTAATTCCTACCCAGTCTGGATAGGTCTTTCGTGACCACAAGGTTTATCTGCCTGCGCTCGATGGCTTTCAACATCCGTTTCAGGTCGGGGCGCTCCATGTTCAGCCCCGTGTAGCCATCGTCCTGATAGACTGCAACAACCTCCCATCCCTGCTTTTCGCAGTAGGTTTCCAGCATAGCCCGCTGGTTTGCGATACTGGCGCTCTCCCCGTCAAGGTCATCGTCCTTGGAAAGCCTGCAATAGATAGCCGCCCGGAAGCTGCTTGCCAGTACCATGTCCATGCCTGCATATTCAAATCCGTTCATCATAACCGTTACCCGCACAATCCAGACGGAACACGGTCACTCTGAACCTTGTCTTTATTATATCCCAAATCTTGCTTTTTCGCAAGATATTCTTTATCATTTCTCTGGCTGTATTTCTGTGCAATCAGGCTCACGAAAACGTCCGTAGCGTCCAGTTCGCCGTCAAATACCGTTGTGACATGGATTTCAGTTTTGTTTTTTGCCATAGGCAGTTACCTCCATAAATGAAATAAGCCAGACAGGAGAGGGTCGGCAACGAAGTCCGGCAACGGGCGCGGGAAAACCTCGAAAACAATCTCTGTCTGGCGGTTGGGTTATTTATTACTTTTTCTTTTATTTTTCTGTTGCTTTGGTTGTCAGAGGGGAGAAAAGCCCGCAGTTACGGGCTTTTTCCCGGCAACCGGCCCAGCAACGGGATAGCAACGGGGTCGGCAACCGGCTGTCATTTCCCCGGATTTTTCAGAAGGGAAGCTCCATCTGCTCCGTGACTTCCACAAATCCGTCCGGCGTTTTTTCACGCCCGTTGTCAGCGCCCGTTGCCGGTGCTTCCCGTTCCCAGCCCTTCTGCCTGCCGTACCCTTCAAATATCCGGGGATTGGAGAAATACTTCCATCCCGTGATACCGTGGTTCATAATGTCGTTGACTTCCCGGATTTCCCATTGTTTCGGCTCGTCAAAGGGATGGTTTAAGGCTTCCTTGAAAAGCTGCTTGGAGCATACGGCGCTGCCGGTGTAGCGGTCAAGGTACGCCTGTATCATCCCGGCCTTGGTGTCCTCCGGCATAAAATCCCGCTGGTGTTCTTTGAGATACTGTATCATTTCGGGGGTAAAAGACAGCTTAAAATCGCCGCTTTTGTAGGTTGTCATGGCTTCCGCCCATACCTGTTCGATATAGGCTCTGGAAGCGGCTTCATCGTCCAAAATGTGTACCTCGGCCCGTTCGGGGTAGACCATGACCGGCAGGAAGCGCCGGTTCCCGGAACGGTCAAGGGGCAGGAAGTCCAGGGCGTTGGAAGTCCCGCCGAACACGCACTGCCGCAGCCTGTCCTCCGGGTGGGTTTCGTAGGGGATTTTATAGACCTCCTTCTGGCGGCTTAAAAATGACTTGATTTCCTCTATGCTCTTGGCGTTGGCGGTGGCAATCATCTCCGACATTTCAATTATCCAGTGGCCTTGCAGCTTGCGGTACACGTTATCATCGTCCAGCTTCCGCAAATCATCGGAAAACCATTCGTCTTTCACGGCCAGCAGCCGGAAGAAGGTGGATTTCCCGGCTCCCTGACCGCCTACCAGACAGAGCATGACCTCAAACTTACAGCCGGGGCAGAACGCCCGGTGGATGGCTCCCAGCAGGAACAGCCGCAGCGATTGGAAGGTGTAGTTGTCTGTATCGGCTCCCAGAAAGTGCCGCAGGCAGTAGCGGATACGCTCTTTCCCGTCCCAGACAAGGCCACTTAGGTAGTCCCGGATGGGATGGTAGCTGTTGGCGTCTGCGGCCAGATCGGCGGCGTCTGCTATCTTTTTCTCACTTGTCAGGCCGTAGGTCTTTTCCAGATACAGGCGGATATATTTCATATCCGTGTCGGTCATGGCCTTGCTGCCGGTTCTGCGTTTCCTGCCGATGGGCTTTAGAAGGTCAATGCGCTCGGTCAGGAGATTTTTCGCCACCGCCCCGGAAAGTTCGGGGTCGTGCTGGAACACGGTCAGGCAGTTTTGAATACTATTCCGCACGCCGCCTTTCTCGGTGCTTTCCAGCATGGCCTTTACTTCCTCAACACTCCGGGCGGCGGGGCTTCTTGTATGGTCTGTTCTACGGCCTGCCGCAGTTCGGGCGGCAAAGTCTGCCATTCTCCGCTCAAGGTTCCTCACTTCCTTTCCGTAGCTGGCAATCAGGGCAGCCCGTTCCTCCATATCGGAGAACAGCAGCACATCCAGCAGATATTCCACATGGGATTGTTTCTGCAAGGCTTCCACGAAAAGCGGGTGCCATGCTTCCTCCGGCGTCTTGGGGGCATAGTCCCGCTTCCAGCGGCGCAGCAGATTGTGATAGTCGGACAGTACCCGGAAGCAGTAGCGCTCCATGCGCTTGAATTGCTGTTCCGGGCTTTCCTGCCTTTGTCTTGGCTTCGGGCGGTGGCTCCTGCTTGGCGGCTCCCTGTCCTCATAAGGGATGGAGAAGTCCTGCGCCAGCATGAGGGCGGCTTCTTTGGGGCTGACATTTTCCAGACGGGAAACAAAGTCAATCACATCCCCGTCTGCCTGACAGCCGAAACAGTGGAAGCGCCGGTCAACCTTCATGCTGGGGTTTTTATCGTCATGGAAAGGGCAGACGCACATCCCGTTTCTTCCCACCCGGACGCCGTAATGCTCGGCGGCCTGCCGGGTGGTAACAGACTGCTTCACGGCTTCAAATACGTTCAATAGGCAAATCCTCCTGATACAAGAAAAGCGCCTGTCATTCTCACGGGGAAAATGGCAAGCGCCTGATGGGTTAAAGTTCCATATCCTGTTTTTGCTGGCGGTGGGGCTGCTGGCGTTTCTGTTCTTCCCGCTGTTTTACGCCCTCAATCTTCCAGCTTAATTGTTCGTTGATGGACGGCTTCTTTCCCGGCTCCGGCACAACCCGGCGCTGGTCGGGCGGCAGCACATGGTTTATCCAGTAGCGCACATCCCGCAGCAGCTTCATGTCCTCCTGAACCGCCTGCAATCCCTCATTCTTTTCCGATAATTCCCCGGAAAGCTGCGCCCGTTCCTTATTCAGTTCTTTCGTATCAAAGGGCAGTTCCTCCTGATGGGCTTTGAAGAAACGCTTTGCGGCAAGGTAGGCGTCCAGTTCCTCCCGGTGTTCGGCGGCAAACTTCTCCTTCCGTGTTTTCCAGCCGATGGAAGCGTATTTCTTGTAAACCTCCTTGTAGGCTCCGTGGTTGGCGATATGGGAAAGGGTGGTGTCGATGGCCTTTATCCGGCGTTCTGATTTTCGGATGTCGGTCTTGGCGGAAAGTATCTCCCCGCTGACCTTATCCAGATAGGCGTCAAGGCTCTCCACGGTGGAGATCTCTTTCTGCCGCAGGAAGTCAAGGGCTTCCATGACCTTGTTGAAATCGCCAACAGTGCCTTTTAGCTTCCCCTTGGAAGTCCAGCCGGTGCGTTCCTCGCTCCGCATATCCAGATACCGGGAAAGCAGTTCGGGGATGGTCGGCTCCTTTGCCTGTTCCAGTGCTTCCAGCAGCGCCGCCTTTTTCTCTTTCAGGCCGGACAGCCAGCCCTTTAAGCTGCGTACCATCTGCCGGATAGACTGCATGAGGGAATTGGCGGCTTTGATGTCCCGGTTCAGGTTGCCGATGTTGGTCTGTATGCCTTTACGTTCCAGATAACTGACCGCTGGCCCCATGTGGACGGTGGGGATTTTGTCTATCCCCTGACGCTCATAGGAGCGAAGGTCAAGGCGTTCCGGGCTGCCGATGGCTTCCAGATAGCGGTTCGCCGTGTCCTGCCACGCCTGCCGCCATATCTCCCCGTACTTCTGGTCGTTCCAGTCCACGGTGTCCTCCTTGTGGCTTTTCCAGTTCCCGGACGGAAGCCGGATACGCTCGCCGTTCTCGTCAAGGTCGTAGACCTTCCGGCTCTTGGGGAGCCACCTGCCCTGTTCGTCCATCCCCCGCATGGTAAAGAGGATATGGGCGTGGGGGTTGCCGTCCCCCTTGTCATGGATGGCAAAGTCGGCAATCATGCCCTTGGAAACAAAAAACTCCCGGCAGTAGTCCCGGATAAGGTCGGCTTGCTGCTCTGGGGGAATATCCCTCGGTATGGCAAGCACCAGTCTCCGGGCAAGCTGGGAGTTCCATTGTTTTTCTATGGCTTCGGCGTCGTTCCACAAGGTATTGCGGTCTGCGTACTCCGGCGGGGCGTGGGGCGGCAGCATGATTTCGGTGTGGACGATTTCGCTTTTATGGGAATAGTATTTCTGTTTCTGGTCGTATTCGGAAAACAGCCGTTCCCCGCTTTGGTAGGCGGCGGCAGCGACGGCAGACTGGCGTTTGCTGCGCTGGACGATTTTCAGGTCAAAGTGCGGGCATGGTGGCATGACGGATTGTGGCCTCCTTTCTCCCGGCGTCCGGGCAAAGAAAAAGCAGGAAACCGTTCATGATTTCCTGCTTGGTGGTGCCGCCGGTGGGCGGCTGGTATTCAGTTATCAAAATAGACCATGATTATATTTTACTTGTGCATAAACTATAATAATCAATCCTATACAAAAAGCAATTCCAAAAATCCACCAACCATATAAGGTATGTGTTATAAAATCAATGACACCTGTCAGTATAATTCCAACGCCAATAATCAATAGGGATTTCCCCATTATTGTTGTATATGCTTTTTTATCTGAGTCTTTTACCTTTTTATGGTGGTAATCGTGTATTAACGAGATTTTTTCTTTTTTCCATATTTCCCAGCCTAAGCAGAAAAACAAAATGCCTACAATGAGTAAAAAAAACAATTCAAACCATCGCATAAAATCACCTCCGCAAAAAGAAATTTCCCATTAGTTTTATCTAAAATAAAAAGAAACGGCGGCTTTGATTTTTCAAAGCTGCTGCGGAAATCAAAGAACGACAAGCAACAGTTCTGATTTTGCTCCAATATGGTTATTGGGGGCACAAATTAAAATCAAAAAAGAGCCGATAACAGCAGTATTTCAAACTGCATATTATCGGCTCTGCGTCTGTGCGTCTGGCTCTTTTAATTAAATTATTTTTGTTGTTTTTTGGCTTTATTATATGTATTAGCTAATTGTCCACAAGCTGCTTTAATCTCTCTACCATGAGAAACTCTCATGGTAACTTCAAGTCCTGTTTGCTCTAATTGATGTTTGAACGCAACCATTTCTTGTTTTTGTGGTGCTCTAATTTTTGAATTACTCGTCGGGTTGTATTGCAGCACGTTAATCATAACATTTTTGCCCTTAAACCATTTTGCAAGTTGCCTTATATCTGAGGAACGGTCATTTATACCTGGTAAAAGTAAATACGCAAATACCACTTTTCGATTATGCCTTTGTGAATAGGACAATGCTTGCTTAACAACATCTTCAATAGCGTACATGTGCATATGAGGAATGATACAGTTTCTCGCAGCCTGTGTTGCTGCATGTAAAGATATTGTCAACTGAATTTTTAGATGTTCTTCGCGCAATTTTTTTAATTGATTAACTGGACCAACTGTTGATACGGTAATGCCGTCGGTTGGAAAGTTAAGTCCATTTCTATCTCGAAGAATATGGATTGCTGCAATCAAGTTGTCGTAATTGAATAAAGGTTCTCCCATTCCCATAAAAACGATACGATTTACTTTTTGACGTATCAATATGACCTGCTGCACAATTTCAGACGGTGTTAGATTACGAACAAAACCATTGCGTCCGGACTCACAAAAAATACAGCCAACAGAACAACCAACTTGCGTACTTACGCAAACAGTCCCACCATCTCGCCGTTTAATAAAAACCGTTTCGATATACCTGTTGTCTTTCAATTCATAAACATACTTTTCAGTATCGCTACTTTTATAGACTTTTTTTGTTGATATTGATAGATTTTTTTTGTGAAATGGCTGTTTATATAATTCCGTATATAAGGCTCTTGCTTTATCCTCTCCAATTACTTCCGACATTTCTTTGTAAGTAAATCCGTATGGGTCATTCAATATTTCCGTAGGTGTACTTTTAGGTAAGTGTTTCATTTAATATCCTTCCTTTTCAAAATTAAAAAGTTTGTTTTTCAGAGTTTTTGATTATGATTTCTAATTTTTCAACATCAACGATATGTGTTAATTTACAACATCTGTTTTCCGTTGAAATCAGAATTAAAGCAGGCTACCTTTTAATCCTTTCTTGAAAACTAACACGGCTTTCTCCGTTCCTAAAAACGACATGGTTTTAATATGATAGCTTTCCTTTTCCATTTCTGTTACTTTTTCGTTGATTTTTTGCTCCACATTTTCAGTTGTAATTCCTTCAATCAATATAGTTCTATACATTACGCATACCTCCGTAAAACTCGTTTTTGTCAGTCTCATTATACTACGGTAGTTTTCTCTTGAAAATAGATGAATTGTAAAACTTGCTGGACGGGAACAGCTTGCAGCGCAAGGTGTTTCCGGGCGGCAAGTCCACAAAGGGGTAGCTGGCGGCAGCCAGCGCAGGGGAAGTGTAGCTTCCCCTGTGATGATTGGCAGGAGCCGGAACGCTGCGGGCAATCATCCGCTTTCCGCAGGAAGCCCCCGGCAGGGCGCAACACACTACCTTCAGGTGGTGTATAGTTGCGCCCTCTTTCAGAGGGGCAGTCCACGGGTTGCGGCTCTGAAAGCGATTATGACCGTTCCCGGTCTGGCTCTTTTCTCTTGGGATGTGGCTTTTTCGTCCTCGCCTGTGCCTTGGCTTCGGCAAGCCTGCGCCGGATGGAATTGTCCCGATTCTGGATAAACCGCTGCTTCGTATCAGCGATAAAGCGGCGGCACTCCGGCTCCGGGATGGCGTCCAGCTTTCGGATGGTATTCTCCACAATATCCCTTGTCTGCCGGTCACGGATAACCGGCACGATTTCTTTCAGCCCCGCAAGGGTGTCCTCTTTTGTACCGGCGGCGTACTGATAGACCATAGCCAACTCGTCTTTAGAAAAATTCATCTTCATTCTGCGCCCTCCTTCTCTGTGCCGTTTCCGGCAAACACTTTTTCCATAAGCTGACGGGTGCTGTCTTTGTGGAACAGCAGCTTCAAGAATAGACTGACCTGTTCATCCGTGATGGCTTCTGGGTGGGGAAGGTAGCTTTCCAGCATGGCGGCTCTGGTGCAAAGCCGATGCGTCCGTTCCTTCCGGGTCAGCGCCTTGGCCTGATGGGTCAGACGCTTTTCCTCCTGTTGCGCCCAGCGCAGCTTCTTTTCCGTTTTCTCTATCTCCTGATTGAGTGCTTCCAGCTTTTCATTCATAAGCGGCTGTCCTCCTTCTTGGGAATGAGTACATATATCTTGTTGGGTTCCCCGAAGCCCTGACGCACCCGCAGTATCAGTCCGGCGTCCTCCAATTCATTCAGGGAACGCTTCACGGTCATGGTGCTGCGGGCAAGTGCCGCCGCCAGTTCCACGATGGGGAAATGGATAAATAAAATCCCGTTGGTGTCCTCTATGCCGGACAGGAAAACAATATCCAACATCCGGGCGTACATGACCTTGGCGGTGCTGCTGATCGGGAGCCGCAGCATGGCTCTCGGCAGCGGCATACAGGGCGGCAGGGTGGTGTCTGCGGTCATAAATTCAACTTCCATTCAATCGGTGTCCTCCTTTACTTTTCGTTTTGAGCGTTTGGAAAGATAATGGGGGCAGTCCACAATGACCGCCCGGAAACTCTGCTTGCAAGTACGCTGACATTTCCGGCAAAGGTCGTTGTACGTTACCCGCCCCCGTTCATTGAGGAAGAAGGACAGTTCCAGCTTCCTCTTTTTCGGCATTCTCGGCATGGTGCCTCCTTAAACAAAAATCCGCCCATTTCAGCCGTAACAGCCGCAATAGACGGATAGCAGATTTTAGTGTCGTGTTTCGGGGCGATTTTCAGGGAAAAAGCGGCCATAGAACCGCCCGGAAATCCCCCGTAGTATTACGGATAGGGTAGACTACGCCCTATCGGATGGTAGTGTTTCGGTATCAATTCGGTGTTCATTTTCGCCGGTTCTCCCTGATGTCGTTCCTGCCCCTGGCTCTCACAACGGCGTTTCGCTCCCTTTGGTACGCTCGTTGCGGTCAGGGTTCCTCCATTTCCCTGCCGCAAGTCGTTGCGCTACATCGCCGGGGAGCATATCCCATACAGGCCGGTCATTCGATTGGAATAATCCATCGATGAACTACCTGTATCATAGAACATTTTTGTTCCCTGTGCCGTATATCCACAAAGTAGGATTTCGGGGCGAAAAACGGAAATTTCCACGATTATGGAAAGTATGGTATAATCCAGTTAGCGGCAGGAAAACAGCCGCCGGAAAGGAGTGAGCGCCCTATGCTGAAAGCGACTACCATACAGGAACGCCTTTGGGAGTTACGCAAGGATAAAGGCTTAAATCTGGAAGAACTGGCGCAGCAAACCGGCATTTCAAAGTCAGCCCTCGCCAGTTATGAAGCCAACGACAATAAGGAAATCAACCACGGCAACCTTGTCACGCTGGCGGATTTTTATGAGGTATCTCTTGATTATCTGTTCTGCCGGACAGAAAACCGGGAGCAGATAAACACGCCCCTGATGGAACTGCACCTGAATGATGAAATGGTGGCGCTGCTAAAGAGTGGCCGTATCAACAACCGGCTCCTGTGTGAGATTGCTACCAACGATAAATTTGAGCAGCTTATGACCGACACGGAGATATACATAGACGGTCATGCAACCTCCACCTTTCGCACCCTGTATGAGACTTTGGAAGAACAGCGGCAGACCATCATCCAGAAATACAAGCAGGCGGAAAATGATTTCTATTCAAAGACCATCCTTGCCGCAGAGGTAAAGGAAGAAGATTTCTTCTGCCATGTGACGCACAAAACATGGGACGCCATTCTCCATGACATACGAAAAGCCCATGAACATGACATTGACAGCACGCCGGATTACTCTGCCGCAAAGAAAGTGGCGATGGATATTCGGAAAGCCATTCAATCCTCCGGGGATTATCTGGGAAAGGTGTGGGCGGTCATTTTCAATACGCTCGGCCTTGACTTTTACAAGCTGCCGCCGGATGAACAGAAGATATTAAAAAAGATATTGTCAAAAGCGCCGAACATCAAAAACAGCCCCTTCAACTTCCGGCGCAAGAGAAAATGAAAACTGCCGTTGTGGGAAGGAGTGTTCCTGCAACGGCAATTAGTTTAGGGGATGATATTCACTTTTTTATTCTTTGTCCGGATATTCTTTATCTTTCCAATACCACCATTTTAATTTTTCTGCTTCATGGGTTTCATGTTCGGCAAAATACACGGCAAGGCGGAAAACATAAAGCTGGCACTTATCTTCCTGAAATCCTTTGTATAGACAATCCTGCAAATACAATTCTTCTGGTTTCTTTCCTTTTAAATCAGAAATCTCTCGTATGCCAATGTTTATTAAATCTTGTTCAATATTTTTTCCAACTCCGGGAATTTCCTGCAATTTACCCATTTTCTAATCTAACCTTTCTATCTTTACCGTAGCAATCGCAGATTGGTTTGGTTCCCCGGTGACAAGGTTTTGCGGTGCCGGTATTAACATCATAAAACCATCTTTTCCATATCTCTGCTCATAGCCTTGTGCATATTCTTTCTCAACAGAAATGTGCTGCACTTGGCCGATAACCATAGCTGCTATTCCTGCGCCGCTTAAATCCTGTGTTTCCTTCAAGGTACATTCCATATTGATAAATGCTTCTTGGATGATTGGCGCATGAATGGTTTTTGCATTGGAAAGCGTAAAATGACCTACTGCAAATTCGTCTGTTTCCATATCGTTGTGTTTAATTGTGTCTACCAACTTATCATAATAGCTTATCGGGAGAAAGTTGATACAAAAGCATTTTTCCCTTTTGATATTGGCATAGGTGTGGGTATGCTGATATAGATTTCCCATTACTGCGAAGAAAGCAGTTTTATCCCCATGAAAGCAACTCCATGAATGGAAGCAGACATTTGGTTTCCCATTTTCTTTCCATGTAGTAATTGCAAACAAAACGGTTGGTATTCCTGCGGTCACTTCAAAATGTGAAAACAACTCAAATTCTTCTGGATATGAAGGTTTGAAATACTGTGGGAAATCTTTTTCAATTTCTATCTTCATTACGTCACCTCCATAAGTTAAAGCATGACTGTATTAAAACCACTTTGCATTTTCATCTCTGAAACGTGGGATATCGCCATCTTTATAAGGGTCGTACCGATTTTCGTTACAACCAAATTCTTTTAAGAGGGCAATTTTATCATCTGATGTCCACTTAATCAGCGACATTCCTTCAAATGCTTCTACGTTACCGGCGTTCATCTTATTTTTGAAATACCATTCAACAATGGTCTGGTTGCCTTTATGGAAAAATTGCTTGATGTCCCATTGCAAGACAGTTCCACGGGTATTCCATTCCTCAAACCAAAGTTTTATTTTCTTGGAGCCGTGGTACTCTGGCCCCCAACTTTCAATATATACGGCATTATCAGAAAATACATCAAATATACCTAAATCTTTTTTTGCAAGCCACATATCAAACCAAAGTCTGATAATTCGTTCTCTATTGTCCATTTCGCAATACCTACTCCGTCAATTTAATATTTCCGCTTCTTCGTCCTGCTCCAACTCAATCACATCCAAAATTCCACAATTCAGGGCTTCGCAGATACGAACCAGCGTCTCCATGCTGATATTTTTTCCCTTACCCATGTTGGCAATCATATTTGTGGTAAGACCGGCGGCAAGCCGCAAGTCCTCTTTCCTCATGTTGCGCTCAACCAGCGTGTGCCAGAGGGGTTTATAGCTTATGTGCATTTATCCTCCTGCCTTTCTCCCGGTTCCGGGGTTCCTGTTCCCATTATATCAAAGTTCTTGCCATTCCACAAACATTTCTTGACACAACCGCCGGTTCCGTCTGGATTGTGCTTTTCCTTTCTTTTCTTGATTACATCTACTTAGCCATAAGCTGCTTCATGGCAATCGACGGCTTAACCAGCAAATCTGACTGGTTAATGGAGAACACCGTCTCATTCAGTTTCAGGTCAAGATAGCGTTCGCCAGTATATCCAGCAGCAATGCCAAAGAATTCCGTCGAATGAACGCCCTTCGCAATCGCATCCTCCAAGACAGAATAGCTTGCAAGCCTTGGCAAATAACAATAAGTGCAAAGATATTCCCACAGTTTCTTGATGGTTATGTCATCAGAATCCTTCCAGAGCAGCTCGTCCAAGCTCATTTTTAGCAACGCCGGTGCCCATGTAGTGATGATTTGTTCGCCCTGAATCATCTTCTTCGTAGCTTTGGAAACAATCTCGTCGCCGCCGCCGCCCAGATTGCTGATTTCCCACTGTATGGTTTTAATATCTTCGTACTGGTCGATAAACGGCACCAACAGCCAGCAATAGGTTTCTTTCATCCGGGTCTCCACTGATGAATTGCTTCGATTCAGGCTGCTTTCCGCTTCCCGGAGCTGGCCTCCATCCAGATTCAAATCGTCCTTATCAGAAAGAATCGATTTCCATGCGATAAATCGCTTCACTTCGGTTTGGAGGTCACGGAGCTTATCCTGGTCAGGGGCAACAAAAGCAAGCATATTCCGATACACACGAGGGGAAGCTCCTCGCGTATTCAGAAACTCCACAACCGTAGTCAGAGCTTTGCCGCTGTCTTTCCCGTTGGCACGTCTGAAGTTGTCTTCCGGCCGGAGGATGACCAATCTTGCAGCCTGTTCGTCCGGGATGTCGTTAGAAGATACCGGACAGATATGCAGGCCGGAGAACGGATTTTCTCTGCGCAGCTTTCTAAGCCTCGTTTCAATCTCCACCACAACATCCGCCTCAGAAACCTGTGAAGCGCGGTCTTCCGAAGTCTTTCTGAGAGTAGGCTTCGTATCATACCAGTAACGTGTACCATTCTGATTATTATACAGGTACGACAGGGAGCCATGAAGCGTATTCAGCGCATCGTTAAAGTCAGCAATACTCTCGCCCGGCTGAACGACACCTAAGCGGATTCTGGATGCCTCTAATCCCCGAATCGTCTGGTCGCGAAGCGCAGATGTACTCGGCGCACTGCCCAGCATAATGGTTCTTGCCACACGGCGGGCAGCCAGCTTATGACCATACCGGGCAGTAGATTTATCTTTTTGATAGGGGATAGAATCCTTACCATCTACCTCACGGTCAATAATGCTGTTCCAAGTATCCGGCAAATGGCGTACCAATTCATCCCGTACATTCGGCACATTCAGAGGAATCGACCCAGGCATGATCATGGGACTGGAATCATTCGCCATCCAAAGCTCATGGATGACAGCGGCCATCAGGCGCAGAACGCCACGGGTACGCTGAAAGCGCTCCAGCGTTGCCCAATCCCCATACAGCCGGTCAAAAATCTCGGGATGAATCGGGTAGCAGGATACCATACGGTTCCTATACTCCACTTCCTTAGCCTCCATAGGAAAATCAGAGGCATTCTCCTGATACATATTGCTGAAAGCGTTGCAGACCATATCTCTGGCATCCGGGTCTTTACAGTCGAGGAACAGTCTGCGGCGTACAACTTCAAAGCCCTCATTTGCTGCAACAGGCTTCCAGATAGATTCCATTCGTCCAAATGTATGCTCAATAGTTTCCAACGCCATCTTACCAGCGTCACCGCCAATTTCAATATCTGATTCCGGGATAGACGCAACTACAATGCTGTTTTCGCTGGCTCTGGCCGCCTCCGTGATTTCCTGAATGAATGTAATAAAGTTATCATAGGAGCCAGCGGGAAGTCCATCAACACCATATATTTTCTTGGCATACGCAACCAGCTCATCCATCAGAATCAGGCAAGGACCGCAGGAGTTGAGCAGGGTCTTTAACGCCTCAGAGCCGGGAGAGACACCACGCCGGTCAGAATCACTCACAATAGCATAGAGGTCAGGCTTTCCGGCAGAAGTAACAAGCTGATAGGCCATCTCGCCCCAAATCGTGTTTACGGTATACTTGGGAAGGTTCGCCGGATTCTTTTTGCGGGTCGGGTCGAGAGCCGTACCAACAAGAACCGCTACATTTGCTTTCGGCAGCGTTTGAAGTCCAGCTCTTTCCATAATCGGCTTCAAGCTGGGAATATGGTCAACTCGAATTCCTCCGCGCACCATGTGATAGAGCGCCAGCATACTGTGGGTTTTGCCGCCGCCGAATGCAGTTTTAAGCTGGATAACCGGTTCGCCGCCCTGGCCGGAAATCCTCTGGAGCGATTCTACCAGCAGCCCAGCCATGCCTTCCGTCACATAGGTACGGGCAAAAAACTCTACAGGATCTCGATATTCAATCGCACCCTCGCCACGGGAAACCTGTGCCAAATCCGCTGCAAACTCAGCGGCACGGTAACGCCCTTCCGCAACATCAGGATGGGGCTGCATAACGTCACGCCAGCTTGGAAGATGCTGCCCGAAGGAGTGCGTCATGACACCATCGTTCGCCTTGGCTTTGGACGTCTTGGTCTGTGTAGGAGCAGCAACCGTTGCTGCCGCTACGGAGCCTTCCTCGGAGCCATAACGGAGCTTACGATAAAGAGCGCGGATTTCCTCTACGCCATCGGCGTCAAAGGCTTCACAGAGAAGTGCCATCGTGTCCAAAGCTCTCTCCGCATAACTTTTGGAAAAATCCTGCCCGCCAATGTGTGCTGCTTTATTGCGAACACCTACCAGCTCTTTCGACCATGTGCGATAATCCAATGACAGCTTCGTGCGGAACACTTCGTTCCAACGCCGGTCAATCAGACGGAGGCAATTCATCACATCCAGAGAATCAATCAGTTCGCCGTAGTCCCCGGATGTTGGCAAATCATACTGGTCACTGAGCGCATTCAGAATTTCCTGCCACCAGTCGTTTTTATAGACACGGCTAAACTCTTGACCGATATATCCGGCCATCAAAGGATGCAAAACGCGGAAGCCTTTTTGCACCAATTCATAGTTCTCCAGCATACCTTACTCCTCCTTTGATTCAGCAGCATTTTCGGAAAATGCCGCTTTTCTTTGTTCGATATAGTCCTCGCATTCTAGATAGATAACCTGTAATGCGTCATGTACACTCATTGCGGAGCCGTCTGCATTTAACACGGATTCATAGGCTGAGAAAACCGACAAGCCTTGTCCCAGACAGGATAGAAGCTCATCCTCTGGCTGCACATGACCGAGCCATAGCCTTGCCAGTTTCTCAGGAAGTTCCCGCTTGAGCGTATTGATAAACCCACGCCTTGTTATCTGCCCCCGGCGGTCAGTTCCCTTCCTTGCCACAATCAGTACTCTCGTAGAATCTGCTTTTTCTGACACCGGCTCCGAACGCATTGGCCACACGGCGTTAATCCTGAATCCCGCAGTAAGCAGGCTGTCCAACATAAACTCCCACGCCGATGGGTTGCTGCCTGTGCCGCCATGCTTCATGCACGCTAAATCATTTTTACGGAAGCAGTAGAACAGCAAGGCCGGATACTCCTCCGTACTGCTGGCATATAACTTCTCATAGAGCATTTTCATGTCAGCGCGGTATTTTGCCTCTGCATCTTCCTTCGGTACGCCATAGTAAGTCGATACTGTGGATAGCTCCTCTTTAGGCGTGACCATTGAAAGGAACATCTGCGGGTAAGTCTCTTTCAGACTACGCCGGAGCCAGATATAGAAGAAATCTGACAGGTCAGCATATCCTATATCCCGGTAGTATGGCAGTTCTGTGCATATCATGACGTTTTGCGGATGCTCCATCGAGAGAGCATTTTCCTGTGACACAACTGCCGCACTGCCGCAGCCCAAATTTTCGACACTTTCTGCCACGCTGCCAAGCAAAGTCTTGAAGTTGCCCGACACGCTGGAAAAGGGATTCCCCTCCGCAAAAGTCCAGACCATCGGGATAGCCTGACGGCCAAAGGTGCTGCGGATATTGCCCCCAGCCGTCCGCCAGGAACACATGGAGCTGTTATAGTCCGCCATCTTGTTCACCACGAAGGCCAAGTAAATGCCAATCGCCTGACCATAGGCCAATGCGCCGATTCCTCCGGCCTCCAGTGAACCGCTGGTCTCGCTCATGCCTGCCGCCAGTGCCGAAGAAGCAGCCATATCCTGCGCTTTGCGTACCAAGTCGCTGAATGTACACAGCATCTGCATCTGCCGTGGGGTGAACAAATCTGCATATTCTGTAATGCCAAAGCCCGGGGGCGAGAACCAGTGCGCGTTTGTCGGAATCGCTCCCGGGGGGATTTCTTCCGGCATTTCTACCTCAGCAGCCGCCTTCTGTATTTCGCTGGGAACCAAAAAGCACTTTTTCCCGTTGGTGTTTGTCACCACGGCCAGCATCTGTGCACCAAGCGCATGGGCTGCGCCCATTTTCTTGATATATTCGTCTGTGGTAATCTCACCACAGGCCGGGCAGCGGAATCTGGCACCGTTGCCGGAAACTTTATTGCTTTCCTTATCTTTTGGGCATTCTCCCTCGTGAATCTCGAAATTCAGCTCGCCGTTCTCCATCACCGGCTCCGCCCAATACTGAGCCGTTTTGGATTTACTGAGGATATAAGAGCTTCCCAACGGGATGTGACAGTTACAGGCGGGATTGGGACATTTGACCGTCCGCACCCAAATCCATGCAAAGGGTATCTCGCCACTTTCCGTCTGAGGATAAGCATCCGCCAGCAGCTTCAGCGCCTGATTCTCCAGCCATTCGCCGTAGAACTGCACATCCTCCGCAAGTCCCTGTGCGCCGGAATAAGCAGTGCGTTTTAGCTTTCCCGGATGCACCGGCGGCTGACCGGCGAAACGTGCAGGAATGTCTGCCGCAGCTCTGGTCAGCATGGTTGCCACAGGATTCAGGTCATTGGCGACTACGCGTAATCCAAGCTTTTGTGCGGCAATAGGGATTCCGCCGAACCCGGCAAAGGCATCCCAGACCGTTGGCAAGCTGCCTCTTTCCCTCAGGCTGCTGCGGATTGCTTCCAATGCCTCTTTATCGCCGGAGACGGTCTTTGCAATCAATGCCAAATCGCGCTCCGAAGTCTCTGCTGTGAAATCCATTACAGCAGCGGTCAAAGCAGCGAGGGAGGACGTTTCCGGGCTGCGCCCCCACCACATATGAAGGTTTGCGGGGTGCCCCCGCTTGCCTGCCTTCTCCCGAATTGCTGCATCGTTGATTTCTGCCAGTGGGAGCGCAGTCTCTATGTATTTATGCATGGGAGGCCATGCCCCCTTTCTCTATCAAAATCATGTATCCAACATCCCAGTGGAGAACAAATCTAACTGTTCCGGCTCAATTTGCTTCAGAACAGCAGCTCTGGCCTGAATATCCGGCCACGACACCACAAGGGCATTATAAGCGTAGGCTTCATTCGCCCAATTCTTCCGCTCGGCAATGGTATATAGCCGGTAGGCCAAATCTTTTGCCCGTTCGCCGTTGGAGCCGAACATATTTGCCACGATTTTCGCACAGGCTTCCACGCCGCCTTTGGCCATAGCCTGTGTGAGCTGCTGGGTCAGCATCCAGACACAGCTTTCCCCGGTATCCACCGTCTCCGGCAATTCTGAGCGCTCAAACAGGTGGACGATGCCGCCCTTGGCGTAGAGAATGCCATGAGAAGCCATCATGGGGATGGATGTGCTTTTGGCGGTGGCCAGAATCTCCGCTTCACCGTACTTGATGTCGTTGAAGGCATTCTGGGTGTACAAGTCTACACAGAACCGGCTGGCGGAATCCATGTCGCCCACCTGCTCGTTGAAGTACAGGTCAATTTCCTCGTTGATGATTTTCAGGGCGCTGCGCACTGGCATGGGCGTACCGTCTGCCTCCAGCACCTGTTTGAACCGGGAAAACACGCTCATACCGGGGCCGATAGCCGACTGCGCCAAATCCACCGGGGCGATGTTGCTGTCCTGAAGTTTTTTTAGGGCGGGCCGCAGCTCCCGGCGAAGGATATTGATGAGATTCCGCCGGGTGGTCTGGGGCGCATCTTCGGGTCGCTTGCGGCAGACCAAGACAATTGATGAAGCCAAAGCATTTACCGATGATTTGAAGCCAGTTTCTCTTTCTGTGTGTATTGGCCATGTACCAGTAATGGCAAACCCTGCATGAATTATTGCATTGAGCATTGTCTCCCAGCCTGATGAGGCAGAACCATCAACGTCAGCATCGCTTTGTTTATACGCGTAGTATATAGTAACAGGATATCTATCACTAGCGTAAAGGTTCATTTTCCTACAAACAGATAACATTCCATTTTCAAAGAACATCTTTGCAGAATCCATATTTCCGTCATGTCGATAAGGCGTTGCAATTAACTCCTCGGCCTTTTGTTTTCGGTAAAATGAAAATGTAGCAAATGGTACTCAAAAAGTGAGCACCCCAATGGCAAATAAAAAGAGCCATTG